>CALDYY010000098.1 GCA_937944245.1 uncultured Saprospiraceae bacterium
AACTTAGAATTAGAGGGAGGGCAGCACTACATGCCTTTATTCGTCGTACTTCAAGAAGAACAACAGTTGACGGAAGATTTAAAGAAACAAATTGCTCAACAACTCAAAAACGACTATACGCCTCGTCATGTGCCTGATGAAGTTATTGAAGTGGCTGAAATTCCCTACACTATAAGTGGTAAAAAGCTAGAAACGCCAGTCAAGAAAATTCTAATGGGTATGCCAGTAGAAAAATCAGCGAATTTGGGCACTATGCGCAATCCAGATTCGCTGATTTTTTTTCTGACTTTTGGGCAGCAAACGAGAAAGACTTAATATCCCTTATTGACGTTGGCATTCAATTCCTGATACTCCGACCAAGGCGTGCGTTTGTAATGGTTTTGAGCGAAGTAGGTCATAATTTTTAGGAAAAGCTCAGGCTCTTTGAATCCACTGATAGCCTGAATAATGTTCATGTTCTCGTCGAGAAAAACAATAGCAGGAAAACTCAAATTGCCGCGTGTCATTTCCATAGCAAGCTCGTGATAGGTTTTTCCTCCTTTCTTAACGGCTTGATAGGTCTTGTCGTTAAACAAAATTTGTCCTTTGTGCGCCACATCTAACTCTATCGCCTGAAAATGAGTATTGATATAATTCACCACTCCCGATTCATTGAAGGTTTTTTCTTCCATGCGTTTGCACCAAACGCACTCTTCAGAATATATTTTAATCATTACCTTTTTTTCTTCCACTTTTTTTTGCTCTGTAACCTCAGCAAAAGAAGTCCATTTAATTTGTGCATTCAAGCCCAAAAAGGTCAATAACATCAAAGTAAAAACAATAATTTGCTTCATAATTATCCCTAGTATGTTGTAAGTCTTTCCCAAATATATTTTATACAAAGTTACAAATAAGGAACAACATTAGGTAGTGTCTTGTGATGTATCAACACAATTTTAAGACTTGTTTAACCTTATCTACTTCATATGTTTATATTTTGTTATGAGTTAGAGCAAACAAAGACAGAATGAAACCCTAATATTAGGGTTTACTGTTCTTTCCGCTGAGGCAGTTATCATTTTAGGCTTAACTTAATACCTTTCTAAATATGATGAATTGTTCACTCTTACTTCATTATTGCTTCCAATAAGTTCAACAGAATTTATTTAATCTATTTTAGTCTTGATGTTTAAATGAATTTAGTAGTATTTTCAAATAAAATACATTATCTTTGAAATTGATAATCAACGAGTTAAACAATAAAATGTGTTTAACTTTTATGGTGGTTCTCTCAAATAAAGTTAAACAGTTTTAAACAACTTAATATATGCTAGTTCCTCCTATTGCCGTCATCATAACTGATCCTCAAAAAAAGATCATATGGGTGAATGAAGATTTTACTCAGATAACTGGCTACAATCTCAATGAAGTGCTAGGAAAAAAGCCGAGCATCTTACAAGGACCTAAGTCCGAGAAAGTAGTCATACAGCGTATAAAGAAAGGGCTAGAGCAACTTGTACCATTAAAGGAAGAAATTACAAACTATCGTAAAAATGGAGAAACTTACTTGTGTAAATTAGTGATTTACCCTATCTTTAATGAAAATCAGGAATTGATACATTTCATTGCTTTTGAGATAGATGGAGATGTAATCAAGGATGATTCTAAAATTCCATTACTTAACCTCAACAATAAGTACCAATCAAGCAGCCTAAAAGGTGTGGATGAAATTAAGCTCTTCACAAGCGTAAAGCACTTGATGCAACAAAAAAAGTTATATCTTAACCCAGACCTAACTTTAAAGGAAGTGGCTGACCAACTTGGTACTAACACGAAATACTTATCTCAGGTCGTAAATCATCAAACAGGTTACAATTTTCAATATTTTCTCAACATTTATCGCATTGAAGAAGTAAAGGCAAAAATTACAGATGAGCAGTACAGTAACTTAACTTTCTTTGGAATAGCTTTCCAATGTGGCTTTAAAAACAAATCTACTTTCTTCAAAGTCTTTAGGGATATCGTAGGTGTCACGCCTAAAGAATACGTTAAACAAAAAAGTACGCATAAAAATTGACATTATCCTGATGTATCTAAAATCTCTTTTTTTGCCTAATTAGCTTTTCTGTTCTCTTTTATCTTATGCTTAAATACAGACCTCCTTTTTGTCATAATAATTGGTAAATCAGTTTTTTATGTTCAATTTTATGGTGCGCAATCAAAATGATGTAAAGTAAAATTATTCATCAAAGAACGACATGACTTTAATCATGCACGGTAACATAATTAAACACATTACGATTTATGACAAAAGTAAAAGGATGGTTGGAGCTTTATCTTTGGATGAACAACAGCCAACAAATAGAGATAAATTGTGCCACATCGGAACGTAAACACATCAATAAAGACAAAATAAAGATTTTGCACGACTGCAAAGCAGCTATACTCTATAGCGTTCCATTTAACAAAGAAAAAAAATAATTCTATCCACATTTTCTATCCAGCTCTCCTCAACACTCCTTACATTTAGCCCTCAGACAAATAAGCAAAACTAAGATGTGTGAAACCATAGATTCAGTTGTCATCAACTTTAATCAAGATAATGTACTCATTCTCAATATTTGTGTTGCTTTTATCATGTTTGGCGTAGCACTAGACATGGAAGTTAAAGACTTCAAGCGCATCTTTGAAAAACCTAAAATACCCTTAGTGGGTTTAGCATCGGAATACATCATATTGCCTGCCATCACATTAGGGCTTATTGCATTATTTCGCCCAGCTCCAAGCTTTGCACTGGGTATGATATTGCTCACGACATGTCCAGGTGGTAGTGTTTCCAATTACATGGTACATCTTGCCAAAGGCAATGCTGCACTTTCTGTTACCCTAACTTCTATCACGACACTATTCGCCGTTGTGCTTACCCCACTCGGATTTTCACTCTTAGCGCAAGTCTTTCCTTACACTGCTTCTTTTTTAAGAACCATTGGTATTGAAACTGGCGAGGTGATTAAATCTATTTTTGTCCTTATTGTCGTACCATTAACAGTGGGCATGATTTGTCGTGCAAGATTCCCACAATCCACTCAAAAAATTAAAAAAATTGTTAGTGGGCTTTCTATGATTATATTTTTGAGCTTTGTATTGGTTGCAATTTTAAGCAACTGGCAAAGTATAAAATCTTATGTTCACTGTGTGTTTGGCTTAATTGCTATTCACAATGGATTAGCATTACTCGCTGGCTTTATTTTCGCCCGTGCCATGAAACTTTCGCTTGCCGACGCACGAACGGTTGCTATCGAAACAGGTATTCAAAATACAGCATTGGGCTTAGTTATTGCCTTTCGATTTTTCGACGGCTTAGGAGGCATGACCATGATTTTGGCATGGTGGGGCATTTGGCACTTAATAACTGGCTTTTTTATGGCAATAATATGGCGAAGAAAAGTTTTGTTTAAAACGTGAACTCTTTAATTTTATATAAGTTATCATTAAATAAAACTAATCTTATCAATATATTCTTGCCATGAAGCAAATAAATAAACGCTTGGTTTTTGTATTGCTTTTTTGCATTAATACTTGTGCTTACACATTGATCGCTCAACCTTTTGAACTTACAGATAAATTGTATAATGCCAATACAGGTTATATTATCACACTAGACAATAAATCTCTAACAGGATACATTGGAGAAATTTATTACTCCAATTTTATAAGTTCTGTAACTTTTATTAATGATTTTGGGACACCTTATAAACTAAGAGCAGAATTAATAAAAGGATTTGTATTCGAGCAAAAAAATCAAATTGTAGAATATGCAAGCCTACACGAATACAAAACCAACAGTTGGGCATTCTTAAAGGTGATGGTAAAGGGTGAAGCTGCTATACTTTATAAATCACCTGAAGAGAAATTTGGTCTTATTTCCTATTCAGACCCTCTTGGTACTCGAATTTATAATGCTAATGAATATTGGATAAAATTTAAAAATGAACAACGTCCGTTACGACTTACCTTACTCAATTTTAAAAAACAACTTAAACGAAGATTAATATTTTATCCAGAAATAGCTAGAGAATTAGGCAAACCGGGATATAGATTTAAGGATATTGAATTTATTGTTTCTACAATAAATAATGCTTATGCTACACGTAAAAGAACAATATAATTTTGCTCTTGCTCTAACTTTATATTTATGACAAACAAAGAAATTGCAAAATCTTTTCAGTTGCTTGGCGAGTTGATGGAGTTGCATAATGAAAACCCCTTTAAAATCCGCTCCTACCAGAATGCTTATCGCACGCTAAGAAATTGGGAAATACCGATTGCAGAAATGGATACCGCTTCTATCAGCAGTATTCCAGGTATAGGAAAAGCGATTCAGGAGAAAATAGCAGAGCTACTCAAAGAGGGTAAAATGAAAACGCTGGAGCGTTATAAAATTCAAACACCAGAAGGCATAAGAGATATGCTAGAAATAAAAGGTTTTGGACCTAAAAAAATTCGCATTATTTGGCGCGATTTACAAATAGAATCATTAGGAGAATTACTTTATGCGATTAATGAAAATAGATTAGTTGAACTAAAAGGCTTTGGAAAAAAAACACAAGATGACATAAAACAAAAATTAGAATACCATCAAAAATCAAAAAATCAATTTCATTATGCCAAACTAGAGCATGTAGCTAATACTGTACTGCTAGCATTAAAACAGCAGTTTACAAAAGCAATTATAGATTTAACAGGTGATATTAGAAGAAATATGCCTGTTTTAAAAGAAATAACCATACTATTTGGAACAAATGAGGAAAACGATATAAAGCAACTTCAACAACATCCATTTTATGAAACTATAATAGATAATGTAATCCATTGGCGAGAAAAAGAAAATAATATTCCTATAATTATCCACTGTTGCACTTTAGATAATTATGGATGGCATCAAGTAGCACTTACAGGAGGTAAATTACTAGAAAACATTGATTTATATAATGTAAATAAAAATGATACACCAAAAGAAGAAGCTATTTTTGAGCAACTCGGTATTCCTTTTTTGCTACCAGAATTAAGAGATTTACCCAATGTTAGCCATCAAAAAAATATAAAGCCATTAATTAATAATGCTGACTTAAAAGGTATTATTCATGCACACACTACGGATAGCGACGGCTTACACACTTTATCCGAAATGGCAAACTGTGCTAAATCATTGGGTTATCAATACTTAGGCATTACAGATCACTCAAAATCAGCTTTTTATGCTAACGGACTGAAAGTAGATAGATTAAAAAAACAATGGGAAGACATTGATAAATTGAATATTGAATTAGCTCCTTTCAAAATATTTAAAGGAATAGAAAGTGATATTTTGGCTGACGGGAGTTTAGATTATGAAGAGGAAATATTGGTGCAATTTGATTTTATTATTGCCTCTGTTCACGCTAATTTAAAAATGGATAAACAAAAAGCTACTACTCGTTTAATAAAAGCTATTGAAAATCCATACACTAGCATTCTCGGGCATCCCACTGGGCGGCTATTGCTTTCCAGAGAAGGTTATCCTATTGACCATGAAGCAGTTATTGATGCTTGTGCCACATATAATGTCGCTATTGAATTGAATGCAAACCCTTATCGTTTAGACCTAGATTGGACTTGGATACCTTACGCATTGGAAAAAGGGGTATTTATTTCGATTAATCCTGATGCGCACAGTAAGGAGGGCATAAAAGATATACACTACGGCGTAAAAGTGGCTCGAAAAGGAGCGCTAACACCCGATATGTGCTTAAATGCTATGGATATTGCAACATTCACACAATGGTTGGCACACCGAAAAAATAAAAAACAATATGAAACTTGATAAGCAATTATACTTTATAAATTTACTGAGATTATTTTTTATTGGAGTAATTTCTTATATATGCTTTGCTTGTCAAAATAATGCCAGCTATGGCTCACCTTTTAGTATGATTAAAGATGAAAAATTAAAAAATATACTCCAACGCGCTATGGATAAAGCAGGTGGATGGCAGCAATGGAAAGCATTACAAAAAGTTAATTTTGATAAGCAATACAATTTATATAATTCATTTGGTGAAATAGAAAAAACAGTATTAGAACAACATCATTATCAATTTTTACCCGATTATCATATTCAAATTAAATATACAGAAAATGGAAATCAATACGAAATTATACTAGATGAATGGGGCGTTCAGAAAAAAGAAAACGGTATTTTGGATACTACAACAAATGCTACAAACCTTGTTAATACCATACTCGCTAGCACTTTTGTAGCAAATTTACCTTTTAATATTTTAGACTCAACAGCGCAAATTAAATATTTAGGTATAGATACTTTGCGTTCCAACAAAGCAGTGGATGTGGTACAAGTGATTTATAATGCAAACCTATATGAGCAACACACGCATTCCGATAAATGGTGGTTTTATTTTGACCAACAAGATGGTACTTTTTGGGGTTATTTAGTGCAACATGACAATCATTTTATTTATATAGAAAATCTTTCTTTTCAACCCATTGATGGCTTTCAGTGGATAAAAGAACGCGCAAGCTATCGGTCTGATAGCTTGCGTAATCTTCTTTATTTGAGGGCGGATTACAATTATGAAAACTATAAGCACTTGTTTAAATTTTTCACGCAGTGAAAAAGGAATCAGCGTTGCGAACTTTGTAAGCTACCAAATTTAAAAAAGATACACAAACAAAACATAATAGATTATTTTAAAACAGCTAGTCCGTCTCTTCAAAAAATGAACTAAAGACAAGTTATTATGGAATATTATCTTTTCATTCCATAAAATTGATCTTACCTATGCCATTTTCTTAACTATCATTTAGCTTTGTTGTTATTATCAACAACCTTAGAAAGGGACACGGATGCAATATGACGACAGAGGATTACAAAAATTTAGCACCCATACTACCTAAAGAACCTGGAGTTTACCGATTTATTGACGAATCGGGAACAATACTTTATGTAGGTAAGGCAAAGGTGTTGAAAAATAGGCTTGCCTCCTACTTTGGTAGCCAAAAGGATAAACGCAATAAGGTGCGCACACTGGTAAAAAATGCACAACGCATTGAATATACGATTGTGGAAACGGAGCAGGATGCTTTGTTGTTAGAAAACACGCTCATCAAAAAATATCAACCGCGCTACAATGTCATGCTCCGCGATGATAAATCGTACAACTATATTTGCATCAAAAATGAACGTTTTCCTCGTGTGTTCATCACGCGAAAAATTGAGCGCGACGACTCCTATTACTTCGGTCCTTACACGTCCAAAGCGCGCCTGAAAATTATTTTGGACTTAATAAAGTCACTTTTTCCTTTGCGCACTTGTAGTTTGTTTCTTTCCGAAGAAAACATTAATAAAGGCAAATTCAAGGTTTGCTTGGAATATCACATCAAAAACTGCAAGGGTCCTTGCGAGAATTTTGAAAGTGAGGAAGAATACAACGAAAAAATTGACCAAATCAAGAATATCCTCAAAGGAAAACTTGGTGCAGTAAAGCGGCATTTCAAGCAAAAAATGCAATACTACGCCGAGCAAATGGCGTTTGAGCAAGCCCATCTGCTCAAAGAAAAATTAACGGCTTTTGAAGGTTACCAAAGCAAATCGCAAGTGGTGGCTATGTCTATTGAAGATGTGGATGTTTTTAGCATCGCCAAAGACGAAAAATATGCTTACGTCAATTATCTCAAAGTAATTGAGGGTTCGATTGTCAATGCTTACACGCAACAGGTGATTCAGCACTTAGATGAGGACGAAAGGGAATTGTTGGAGTATGTGATTCCACAACTTCGAGAGCGATTCAATAGCATTGCCCCTGAAATTGTCGCGCCTTTTGAAGTGAGCGTGGCGGAGGCAAACGTGGTGATTACTATTCCACAGCGTGGCGACAAAAGAACACTACTGGAACTTTCTGAAAAAAACGTACAATATTTCTTACAGCAGAAAAAGCAGCAAGACCTCAACAAAATCAAGAAACAAACTTCAGTGGAACGCATCCTGACTACCATGAAACAGGATTTGCAAATGGAAGAAATTCCTATTCACATTGAGTGCTTTGACAACTCTAATTTGCAAGGCACAAATCCAGTATCTAGCTGTGTGGTATTCAAAAACGCCAAGCCTTCTAATAAAGACTATCGCCACTACAACGTCAAGACGGTAGATGGTCCTAACGACTTTGCTTCGATGGAAGAAGTCATTTATCGCCGCTACAAAAGGCAGTTGAGCGAGGGTAGGGATTTACCTCAACTCATTGTGATTGACGGTGGAAAGGGGCAACTTGGTGCAGCTATGAAAAGCCTAAAAATGCTGGACTTAGATAAAAAAATTACTGTTATTGGCATTGCCAAGCGATTGGAAGAAATCTTTTTCCCCGACGACCCCATTCCGTTGTATATTGACAAAAAATCAGAAACGCTCAAAGTAATACAACACGCTCGGAATGAAGCGCATCGCTTTGCCATTACCTTCCATAGAGACCAGCGTTCGCGCAATTTTTTAGGTACTGAATTGACCAATATTCCAGGTATAGGCGAAAAAACAGCGGAGAAGCTATTGCAGTATTTCGGCTCTGTCTTGAGCATCAAAGAAGCCAAACTAGAGGAATTAGCAGAAATAGCAGGCACAAATGTTGCCAACAAACTCAAACAATGGTTTGAGGAAAATCAATCTTCAAATTGAGGTTTTTGTTTGCTAATACTTGCCTTTATGGCTTGCATCAAATCGTTGGAAAGCAGCATAGCCGCATTCCAATGTTGAATTTGAGATAAGCCCTCTGCCACAGTATGATCTCTAGCATAAAGTAATGCTTTTTTTGTTCCACGCACTACTAGTGGTGATTTAGTGGCAATTTCTTTTGCTAAGTGATGCACTTGTACATGCAAAGTTTTGGTGTCAGGATACACTTGATTAACCAGACCTATATGCTGTGCTTCACTACTGAGCACTTGTCTGCCTGTAAATGCCATTTCCGTTACTTTACCGTAAGGGATAATTTTGGGCAATCGCTGTAAAGTGCCTAAATCTGCTACCATACCCATATCTACTTCTCGGATGGCAAAATGAGCATCGGCAGAGCAAAAGCGCATATCGCAAGCAGCAGCAATATCCAAACCACCACCTATACAAGCTCCTTGAATGGCAGCAATGACAGGCTTTTTGCAATGTTCAATAGCGTTGACACATTCCTGTAAATGCTGGATAATGGCAATGAGTGCTTCTCGTTTTCTACCTTCACAGCCCATTTCATTGAGTTGCGCAAAGGAAAGTAGCAGTTCCAGATCAATACCTGAACAAAAGTGTTTGCCTTCACCGCTTAACACCACCACACGCACTTGAGGATTTTCGCTCAATGCTTGAAAATGTGTTTTCATCGCTTCCCATCCTGCTTGGTGTAAAGCATTTGCTTTTTCAGGTCGGTTGAAGCGCAAATGCGCAATTTTGTCTTGAATATCAATTTGGAACATGCGATTTAGTTTTAATGCTGTTTTTTGGTGATTGGGTGTTGGATTAACCTTAATTCAACAATAATTTTTTCCGTTCAGGTCCAGTGGACACCATAGTAACTGGCACTTGCAAGTAATCTTCAATCGTGGTTAAGTAGTGCAAGGCACGCTCTGGCAAATCCTGATATTTATTAACGCCATCTAACGATTCATTCCAACCTTCCAAACCAATGTAAAGTGGCTTGATGTTTGGGTCGCACAAATCATAAGGCACTTCTTGTGTAATAACTCCATCGTGACGATAATGGGTAGCCACTTTAATTTCAGGGAAACGGTCTAGTACATCCATTTTTGTGACGGCAAGTTGTGTAACGCCATTCAACATCACCGTGTATTTTAATTGTGGCAAATCCAACCAACCGCAACGGCGCGGTCGCCCAGTGGTAGAGCCAAATTCATGTCCTTCATTTCGCAGCATTTCGCCCATTTCGTCGTGTAGTTCTGTGGGAAAAGGTCCACTACCTACGCGCGTGCAATAGGCTTTAGTGATGCCAATAACTTCACCAATTTTGCTTGGCGCAACCCCTAAACCTGTACAAACTCCAGCCGTAATGGTATTGGAAGAAGTAACATAAGGATATGTTCCAAAGTCAATATCCAACATAGAGCCTTGCGCACCTTCCGCCAGCACTTTTTTGCCACGCTCTAATGCATTGTTGATATAGTAAGCTCCATCAATAATGCGCATTTCTTTCAAACGGTTGATGCAATCAAACCATTTTTTTTCTTCTGTTGCCAAATCAAATGCTGTTTCAGGATAAATTTTGGCAATTTGTAAATGCTTATTGCGTAAGGCTTCGTAACGTGTCTTGAAGTCTGGTTGTAAAATATCCCCTACTCTAAGCGCATTGCGCCCTGTTTTGTCCATGTAAGTTGGACCGATACCTCTCAGTGTAGAACCGATTTTATCCTCGCCCTTGGAAACTTCTGAAAGTTTATCTAAATAACGATGGGTTGGCAAAATCAAATGCGCCTTTTTAGCCACTAGCAAACGGTCTTGGTAATCCAATCGCACTTCGTCCAGTACAGCCATTTCCTTTACTAGCGTTACTGGGTCAATAACTACCCCATTACCAATTACATTAATCAATTCTTCTCTGAAAATACCTGACGGAATGGTATGTAGCACAAAATGTTTACCGTCAAATTTAAGGGTATGTCCAGCATTGGGACCTCCTTGAAACCTAGCTACAATGTGGTATTGGGGTGCTAAATAATCTACGATTTTCCCTTTGCCCTCATCTCCCCATTGTAAACCTAAAACTACATCAATTGTCATGCAAAACTTAGTTTTATTTAAAAGCTCTGCAAGATAATAGAAATTGAATCATTTTAGTTAAACAAGATTTGCGAAAACTTGAAGATTTGCGAAATCTTCAAGTTTCAGCGCGTTATGGCTCTTTCACCAAATCCACTAATGGAACGAAATCTAGGGAAGCAGAATTCATGCAGTAGCGCAAGCCTGTTGGTTTTGGTCCGTCGTTAAAAACGTGTCCTAAATGCCCATCGCATCGAGCGCAAATGACTTCTGTTCTGTTCCAACCATATTTGTAGTCTTTTTTTTCTTTAACCACGTGCGCTGCTATTGGTTGCCAATAGCTAGGCCAGCCAGTACCAGAATCATACTTGGTTTCAGAAGAAAATAATGGAAGTTGACAGCCTCTACATGTATAAATACCTTCGCCTTTGCTATTCCATAGATCACCTGAAAAAGCGCGCTCTGTACCTTCTTCGCGAAGCACATGATATTCTATTGAACTTAGCTCGGCTTTCCATTGTTCAGGTGTTTTTTCAATTTTTTCGATGACTTCCGGAATGGTAATTTTGCCAGAGACCGCACTTGCTGGTGCTGATGTACTCTGACTAATGGCTTCTTTTGACTGATTGCAAGCAAACAAACAAAGTAGAAGCCCAAACACAAATACAAAAAAGCTGAATTGTTGCATCATATTATTTCATTGGATTAAATAGTAAAGACAATATTGCTCTATTATAAAAACCAATTCCATTTTTTGGTTCATTGATGGCAGTTAACAAAAGCAATATTTGTCGCCAAGCAGCAAAAAAGTAGGATGATTTTTTCAAGGCAATACCAAGCTAACATAAGGGGAAGTCATAGCACCACATCCAAATCTAATGATAATGGGAGGTTAAGTTAGTTATTGAAAGTAGCAGTAATTTTTAGGGAAACAAAAGATTTTCAATCTTGAGGATGAGACAAACCTGTTAATAATATCAATAAAAAAATAGCTTTAGCCAAAATACAAAAATTTGACTAAAGCCTTCTGAACTGTTCTTTTATGAATGTGCTAAAGACACATTTCTATTGAATTGACTTGCTTTAGGAACAACTAGAATGAAATATAGCTTTCCGCGTAACATCAGTTACTCAGTGCTTATTTTACAGTGATTCCTTTAGTGATTATTTTCGTAAAGGATTTTAACTCAACGGAGTATTCGCCACCCTTGAGTTGGTCAAGGTGAATTTCATAAATGGTATCCACGGGAAGGTCAAATACTTTGTCTTCCATTACGACTTTACCTGACTTATCGCGAACGATGATTTCATTCAAGTTAATGTTTAAATTTTGAAAATCAATAAAACAAATTTTGTTCTCTTGGTCAGTGTAAACAGAACGAGTTGAATTTTCGAGTGCTTCTAAGGATTCTCCTGCAAAAGACATCATGTTGCTTGTCGAGACAGAAGATTGTGCAGAAAGTAGTGATACATTCAACATGATAGCGATGAAAACTAGTGATAATCGGAACATACTTAAATCGTTTAACTTTTGACTATGGCAATTTTAATTACAAGACCATAACCACCTTATTTGAATTTTATTTTATCTGTTTGAACTTTTTTTGAATAAATGACAAATTATTGTTGATAGCTTTGAATGACTTTCAAAATGTTCTTGTAAATCTTGGGTTGTGTGGTGAGAAAAGACGCTAAATGTACCCAAATGGCTTGCTCAATATCTTCCTCTTTTTGAGGCACTAGCTTTTCATCCGTCGTTTTCATGTGATACCAGTACGTTCGTTTGATGCAACGACGGTCGTGCTTATCCCGATAAACATGATTTGTTTCACATAAGTAACCTGCAATATGCAACAAAGAAAGTCCAGTTTCTTCTTGCACCTCTCGAATAGCAGCCATTTCTCTGGATTCACCTTTATCTATTTTCCCCTTGGGCAAATCCCAATAGCCACGCCTAAAAATCAATAACGTTTCGTCTTTCTTGTTAAACACTAACCCACCCGCTGCTTCCACAACGAGAAAAAGCGACTCGAAATCACGAATGAGTAGTTGCACATTCTCAGAAAAAATGGTAATTGAATCAAAGCGATCCGTTTTCTCGAGCATGTCCACAAAAGGCAATAAGAACTTAGTTTTACCCGCATATCGGGCAATTAAATTATGCTCATTACGCCTTAGATTTATCACTTCTTGTTCAGAAACCAATTTTAATAGAGTTTCATTAATATAAATTTCGTACATTTGTCCACTTTTGTTTATTAATTTTGTGTTAACTATGAAAAAACTGGTGTTTATCATTGTTAACGAAAACCTTTTACGCATTGCAAAGATACCAAACTATGCCTAGTTCAACGCAAATTGCATCTTGGCTATTACAAATTAATGCAATTCAACTACGTCCACAGCAGCCCTTCACTTGGGCTTCGGGCATTCAATCGCCTATTTACTGCGACAATAGAATTATCCTTTCTTATCCTGAAATTCGCAAGGGAGTTACAGCAGCTTTTGTTAAAATGGCAAAGCAATTTCCTTCTTTTGAAGTGGTCGCAGGTGTAGCTACTGCGGGCATTCCACACGGCACTTTATTAGCCAATGAATTGTCATTACCTTTCATTTATGTTCGCGACAAAGCAAAAAGTCATGGTCAGCAAAATCAAATTGAAGGTCGTTTAGAATACGGACAACACGTACTGGTGATAGAAGATTTAATTTCAACAGGAGGAAGTAGTTTGAAAGCAGTGGAAGCCATTCGCAAGGCAGGAGGTCATGTGGTAGGGGTATTGGCTATTTTTTCTTATGGTTTTGAAAAGGCACACCAACTTTTTGAAAAAGCGAATTGCTCTTTCACCACGTTGACAAATTACGACACCTTATTAGAAGTTGCAATAGATAGCCATTATATTAGCGAAACAGAGCAGATAACGCTACAAAATTGGAGGAAATCGCCAGAAGTTTGGCAGCCCTCTTTTTAGAATATAAAATATTATTAACTTTGCTTCCCAAGATGGCAAATTACTATCCTAAATCGGTTATTAAATGTCAATTATAACACCGCAGTCAGAGACATTTCTGAGCAAATACCTCAACAACTTTTCACCGACTGGTTTTGAATCATCGGGGCAACGAATTTGGTTAGATTATATTCAACCTTACATTCATACTTGGAAATCAGATGCTTATGGCACCGTTTATGGAATTATAAACCCTGAAAAGGAATTTAAAGTCGTCATTGAAGCTCATGCTGATGAGATTTCATGGTTTGTCAACTATATTTCTGAGGAAGGATTTATCAACCTCATTCGCAATGGAGGCTCCGACCCTATGATTGCTCCTTCTAAGCAAGTAGTGATTCATACAGCTAAAGGTTTGGTGAATGGCGTTTTCGGATTTCCCGCTATTCACACGCGAAGTGAAGCAGACAATGGTAAATTTACGCCCAAAGTGGAAAGCATCTTCATTGATGTTGGTGCCAAAAACAAGGAAGAAGTCTTAGAAATGGGCGTTCATGTAGGTTGTGTAGCCACCTTCAATGACGAAATGAGTGTACTCAACAATAGGTGGTATGTGGGGCGAGCCTTAGACAACAGGATGGGCGGCTTTTGTATTGCCGAAGTGGCACGTTTACTGAAAGAAAATAATATCGAACTTCCTTTTGCCCTTTACATCGTTAATTCTGTACAAGAAGAAGTCGGCTTGAGAGGAGCAGAAATGATTACACAAACCATACGCCCAAACCTTGCTGTTGTTACAGATGTAACCCATGATACAGGTACACCTATGATGGAAGCAAAAAAACTAGGAGATGTAAAAGGTGGTCGGGGTCCTTCTATTACTTACGCACCATCTATCCATTATAAATTATTAGATGTGGTACTGAGTGCCGCTCAAGAAAAAGAAATTCCATTTCAGCGCCAAGCCTCCTCTCGAAGAACAGGTACAGACACCGATGCCTTTGCTTATTCTAATGGTGGCGTGCCATCGGTACTTATTTCGCTACCGTTGCGCTACATGCACACTACCGTAGAAATGGTGCATAAGGAAGATGTGGAAAATGTGATTCGCTTAATTTACGAAACCTTGCTACGCATTCAACCAGATATGAATTTTAAGTATTTGTAGCATGTCATCAAATGCTCAATTCGTGCTCTGGATAAAAAAGGCGGTTGACTTTATACTCTATTCCAATCTATGGATTGCCGTGTCAGCAACAGCTATGACTGCACAAACGTCATTGCTGTTGCAACAGCAATATCCATCCGTTGCATTACTTGGCTTTATTTTTTGTGCCACATTGTTTGTCTATTCGTTACATCAATTAATTAGCCAAAGAAAAGCAAAATCCTACACTACTCCTAGACTTCAACGTTTAAGAGCATTTCGGGGAACACTGGTGTTTACAACCCTTCTAGGATGTCTATTTTGCATAAATTTCTACACTCAACTCCAACTTAGCATACAAGTTGTTACAATTGGTTTAGCCTTACTATCATTAGCTTACATATTACCTATTTTACCCAAAAAAAAACGATTTCGCGATTTGCACTTCCTAAAGTTATTTTTAGTCGGTTGGGTTTGGACATTCGTAACTGTACTTTTACCTTTCTTAGAGAGCGATTTAGCGTTTAACACTTCCACTTTTTATCTGATGCTAGAAAGAATGCTCTTCATCTTTGCTATTGCCATTCCTTTTGACATCCGCGATGGACAAGCTGACCAACGCATCGGCGTAAAAACATTGCCCAATACATTAGGCGTGAAAGAAAGTAAACTGTTTGCTTTTGTTTCACTGGCGTTAGCTTCATTCATTATTCTACTGAATATGAACTATTTATACAACTTCCCTCACGTAGGACGATTTGCCATATCTTTTCTCATTACAAGCATACTCATCCACTTTACCAACCCAAACAAACCTGACCAATACTTCATCGGCTTAGTAGATGGCATGATGATACTACAATTTTTACTGCTACAATAAACCACAACCACCGTTACGCCCTAAGTTCTGACCACTCTGTAAGGGGAGAAAACTGCTCATTCTTTTTTACTACATCTTTGCAACATGAGAAAAAACGCACACCAGTGGAAGTAATCTACTGTCCTATTCTTTGTATTTTAAAACCGATTTAAAAATATGATTATGAAGCGTTTCTATCTGTTCATGTTCTTACTTAGCATTGCTCATGTGAACATAGCACAAGTCAAATTCACTGCCAATGATGTAGTGAAGCCTTACACTGGTCATTTTGGCTATGGCTCTAATGTTGGGTATTTTCCTAACTGGAGTGCCGAACAACTAGGTGATATTTCCATTGGGAATGATGCCGAGCAAATTGCTGGAACAGGCGTTACCACTTTACGCCCTGCCTTGTTTGAGCACTTTATGGAACAATGGGGTTACGAATTTAGAATCCCCACGTTTGAGCATTATCGAAAACTAGGTGCAAAAGATAACGTTGTTTTTGTGGGTTATCCTTCGGAAGCGCATCGAGATACCACACATTACTGCTCGACCAAACGTTCTGAATTATTTTTGAATTTGTATGAACCTATCTGGGATGATGGGAAAAATGGCACACCTTACAACGAAAACAACTACTACGCTGCTTATCTTTACAAAACGGTTAGCTTATATAAGGAATATGTTAAATTTTGGGAGATTTGGAATGAACCTGATTATTCTTTCACCGCTAATTCTATCTATTCCCCAGGCACAGGAAAAAATTGGTGGGAACACGACCCAGAACCTTGCGACTATGACATTCGCGCTCCGATTCAGCATTACATACGGATGTTAAGAATCAGCTACGAAATCATTAAAACAGTTGACCCTGAAGCCTATGTTGCCATTGGAGGTATCGGCTATGATAGTTTTTTGGATGGCGTTTTGAGAAATACGGACAATCCTAACAAGGGGGAAGTTAACGCCGAATTTCCACTCAAAGGCGGAGCTTATTTTGATGTGCTAAGTTTTCATACCTATCCACATATTGATAACAGCCTTCGCGACTGGAGTAATGCGCTCGGTGGTTTCGTTTACAAACGACATACTGATGCAGCAGTCACAGGGGTACTTACTCTGCGTCAACGCATGGAAGATGTATTGTTCAAACATGGGTATAACGGTGCACAATATCCTCAAAAAGAATGGATTATCACCGAATGTAATGTGCCAAGAAAACCGCTCAACATGGGTTTCGGCTCAGATGAAGTGCAGCGCAATTTCATCATTAAAGCCTTAGTAGAAAGCCAAAAACACAAAATACACCAGTTTCATATTTTTACACTCGGCGATAAATTCGATGAAAAAGATGCAAAAAATATTTATAATGAGTACCATTTGATGGGGTTGTACCAAAATTTATACAAGGCAAATCCTAAAACAGCAAAGCCCAATCATATTGGTATCGCTTACAAAACAATGTCTGATTTGCTTTACGAAGCGCGTTTTGATAAAGAACTTTACGAAAAGCTCAACCTCCCAGAAGGTATTGAAGGCGGTGTGTTTATCACCAATCAAGGTAGAATTGCTTATGTACTTTGGGCAACCACACAAAAGGATAATTCCGAAGAAACGCTACAAGTTATCAATTTAAAACGCTTGATTGGCGAGTCAACATTGGTACAAAAAAGATGGAATTTTGCTATTACCCAAGATTCTACTATGGTTAATGCAGAAAACTTAATGTTGACAGGAGAACCTGTTTTCCTTTTTTCACCGCATAAAGAAGATGAATCGATTGCCCCCCCATTGATGCGGCAGCAGCCAATTAGTGTGGATATCTATCCTAATCCTTTTTCTTTAGAAACGAATGTAACCATTCAAGTAGTTGAAAAAACCACTTGGACGATTCGCTTAATCAATCAACTCGGGCTACCAGTTAGGGTTTTAGCCAACCAAACAGTCTTAGAAAAAGGCTATCACAGTTGGTTCTTGAATGGTAGCGACCTTCAACCGGGTATCTATTTCTTAGAATACATCAGCAACAAAAGTAGTAGCATACAATGCATTCAAGTCATAAAGACCTTTTAGCGTTTGCGATACTTACTATAAAATTTGTATTCAAGTAATAAACCTTATTTTAGCATCATCTTTTGACGTAGTTTTGCAGCAAATCAAAAGATGATGTATTCATTATTAAAGCCTATTTTGTTTTTATTGCCACCAGAGCAAGCACATTATTTCACAGTTCGTTTACTCAAGTGGGTACTTAGACTACCAATTATTAACGTGCTGTTCAGGAATGCCTTTCGCTTTGAGCATCCACAGCTACAAAAACAAGTGATGGGCTTACATTTTCAGAATCCCATCGGCTTAGCTGCTGGTTTTGATAAAGATGGAGAGTATTTCAGAGAGATGTCCGCTTTAGGTTTTGGCTTTGTTGAGTTAGGTACTGTGACCCCTAAGCCTCAAGCAGGTAATCCCAAACCTCGATTGTTTCGCTTGCCAAAGGATAAGGCACTCATCAATAGAATGGGTTTTAACAATAAAGGTGTGGAAGCCTTAGTGCGACAGCTTCAGCAAAAAAGACCTCAACATTTAGTCATTGGAGGCAATATTGGTAAGAACAAAACCACGCCCAATGAACAAGCTACCGAAGACTACATATTCTGTTTTAATGCCTTATTTCCTTATGTGGACTATTTTGTGGTCAATGTTAGTTCTCCCAATACCCCTGATTTAAGGGCTTTGCAAGAAAAAGAACCGCTCACAAAATTACTTTCCACTTTACAAACCATCAACCAAGCAAAGTCAAATCCTAAACCTATTCTGCTAAAAATTGCTCCCGATCTCTCCTTCGAGCAAATTGATGACATTCTCGACATAGTAAAACACACTCAACTTGATGGCATTATCGCTACCAACACAACGATTGACCGTTCAGGGTTAATAACAAACGTTAAAAAAATCACAAAATTAGGTAATGGTGGCTTAAGTGGAGCCCCCTTGAGGAAGCGTTCTACGGAGATTATTCGTTATATTAGTAACAAAACACAAGGCAGGGTCATCATAATAGGTGTAGGTGGTATTGACAAGCCAGAAGATGCTTTGGAGAAATTAGCAGCAGGAGCAAATTTAGTGCAAGTTTATTCTGGTTTAGTGTATGCAGGACCGAACTTGATAAAACAAACAAAAAAATTGCTATTAAAAACGAAAAGCGTACTCAACAATCAGTAAGAACTCTTTAAATAATGAATAAGTGGATAACAAATAACAAGAGGGTACAACTGATTGATGTGTAACACTAAATAACGACTAATAAATTGAAGAAAAAAGTTGAAATTTTAGTTTTTCTGTGAACATATTAAAAAAACATAAAAATCCCAACAGCTATGTTAGCAATCACAATTATTGTTTTTTTGATGGGTGTTTGCCTTTGGAACATCCTTTCTGACAAGGGATACACCTGCTACAAAGATGTTCGCTTTTGGTTAGTTATTGTCTCTGCCATAGCCATGTCTTGGGCATTCAGCTACTGAAAGAAGGCATCTACAAAGGCGCGCTTGTTAAAAATCTGTAACTGATTCATACCTTCGCCTACACCGATGTAGCGGATAGGTACTTTAAATTGGTCAGAAATACCAATAGCAACACCGCCTTTAGCAGTACCATCTAATTTAGTAAGTGCTAATGCAGTAACGTCCGTAGCAGCCGTGAAGTGAGTGGCTTGCTCTATGGCATTCTGCCCAGTGGTGGCATCCAGCACCAATAGCACCTCATGCGGCGCATCTGGCAATCGTTTACTAACCGAACGCTTAATTTTAGATAGCTCTTGCATCAAATTAATCTTAGTATGCAAGCGTCCAGCAGTATCAATAATAGCCACATCAAAATCTTCTTCCACTGCTTTATTCACCGTTTCGTAAGCTACTGCAGCAGGGTCTGCATTCATGCCTTTGCTATAAAAAGCGCAACCTACACGTTCCGACCAGATTTTTAATTGATCTACTGCTGCCGCACGAAAAGTATCACCAGCCCCTAGAATTACTTTCTTCCCTTGCTGCTGATATTGATGTGCTAACTTACCAATTGTTGTTGTTTTTCCAACGCCATTAACACCAACAACAAGAATAATGCTAGGCTTAGTAGTAGATGGTAATGTAAAATCCTCGTAATCAACTGTGTTGTTTTCAGCAAGAAGTTGTACTATTTCGTCCCTTAGAATTTCATTTAATTCCGCTGTTCCTAAGTATTTGTCTCTTGCCACGCGTGCCTCAATGCGATTGATAATCTTTACAGTAGTATCAAAACCAACATCAGAAGTAATTAGCACTTGTTCCAACTCGTCCAATACTTCCTCATCCACAGTAGATTTACCCGCGATTGCTTTTGACAGTTTTCCTAGAAAGGAATTTTTTGTCTTTTCTAAGCCTTTATCTAGGTCTTCTTTTTTCTGCTTATTGAAGAATTTATTGAAGAAGCTCATTTGAACAAATAATATTTGGTGAAATATAAAAAAGGCTTTGTTCTCAAAGAGAGAATAAAGCCTTGTACCAAAAGTAAACAAAAGCAATAGCGTTACTTTTGGTCAAAAAATTCTTTCACTTTGTCTTTGTGTACAATTACTTCTTTGTAAGAATACGCTCCTGTTTTAGGATTTTTAATGCTCTTTATAACTTTCACGTGATCCCTACCCGAGCCTGCATTAGCAGCACGTTGAGCAACACGAGCGTTTTTGGATACCTTAGCCATGATGTTTTAGATTATAGGTCTATTACTTAATTTCTCTGTGTATAGTCACTTTACGCAAAATGGGATTAAATTTTTTTAACTCAAGACGATCAGGCGTATTTTTTCTATTTTTTTGCGTAACGTATCTGGATGTACCTTTCATGCCAGAAGCTTTATGCTCTGTACATTCTAAGATAATCATTTGTCTGTTTCCTTTACTCTTCTTTGCCATTACTTATTTGATTTAATGCGCTTTTAATTCGACCCCCGTATCTACTCCTTTTTGCTCAAGCCTTTTCAGATAAGCATAAATACCCAGCTTATTGATTGTACGCATAGCATGAGTAGATAGTTTTAATTCTATCCATTGATCTGTTTCAGGAATAAAATATCGCTTTTTATGCAAATTAGGTAAAAACCTTCTTCTTGTCTTCCTATTGGAATGCGATACATTGTTGCCCGAAATTGGGCGTTTACCTGTTAATTGACAAACTTTAGACATCTTTATCCGCTTTTAACACTACTCCAAAAGTAGCTAACACTCATTCTAAAAGATTCGTAAAATGGACTTGACAAATTTTTATCTATACCAAATTAAGAGTGGTCTCATAAGGATTCGAACCTTAAACCTCCTGATCCGTAGTCAGGTGCTCTATCCAATTGAGCTATGAAACCTTTGTATCTTCTTACTTTCTATCTTATCATAGAAAGCGGATGCAAAAGTAATATTTTTTCGTTGAAAAAGAAAGCAATGAAGAAAAAATTAGTGTAGATTTTTGTAAAATAAACAAGTAGATAGTAAAATTCGGATATGCTTCTGTGATAGAGAAGCACATCCGAAAAACTTAGGCTTATTTCATTAGGATGTATCGAGTTACTAAGGCACCCGGCTGTGAGCCTGTTCCAGTTGGACGTATTATGGCTGCTACATTGGATATTTCCCAGCCTTCTTTTTGAAGATCAGATAATTTTTTACTGACCGCCGCATCATTGCCTTTTAAATTTTTCTCATTAATGTATCCCGCGATGGCAAATAAACCTTTGAGTGCTACTTCCTCTGTTTTGCCATTCATGGTGATAAACATTTTAGAATTTCCTCCGTCTAGCACTTCTGTGTATTCAATAACTGATATGATGGCGACCTCTTTTTGTGCCATCATTGGAGCAACAGCAAACACAAGAAAACAAAAGATTGCAAAAACTAACTTTTTCATAGTATTAATAATTGATGTTTGATTATGAAAAAAAATTAAACTCTAATCCAAAAATAATCAGTGAAAGCACACAATGCCTGTCCTTTGTGACGAACAGGCTTATTTGATAAGTAAACACCTAGCGATAAAAGAAAAGGTTGTTTACAAAGAATTTAATTTTACACAGAAATAGAATAAGATATGCGCCAGCGGAAAGTATGGATTCACTTAGGTTTTTGGGCAGCTTATCTGTTGCCTAATTTATTGTTAGGATACAAAGAATTTCCCTCGACGAAAGTTTTTCTTGTTTACTTTTTTAGTATTATCGGATTTACCGCAGGCGTATTTTATCTGATATCCGAATGGCTAATTCCTCTAGTTTTGGCAGCTAAGGGTAAAAAACTAGGCGTTTGGCTACTGATACCATTGGTCTGGATTTTAGCAAGCTGTTTAAACATGTGGTTAGAAACTTTTTTATACACACAGTACTTTCCCAACAAGGAAGCAGATTATCAACCTAGTTTAGCCGAATACTTATTAGGAATGTTTTGGTTAATTACGGTCTCTTCTGGTGTAGCATTTGGGCATTTGTGGTATGAAAGTCAAATTAATAAAAGAGAAGCCGAAACACTCAAGATACGCACTGAGCTAGACCACTTGCGCTATCGCGTTAGTCCACACTTCTTATTTAACACCCTGAACAACATATATGCTTTAGCTTTAGACAAATCAGATAAAACACCAAGAGTAGTGTTACAACTCTCTTACCTAATGCGCTACATTATTCAAAATGAACAAGATAAAGTACCATTAGCCACAGAAATCACTTATTTGGAGAATTATCTTGCTCTCGAAAAAGTAAGATTGGGCGAACATTCAAAAATTAAAATGAATGTCAAAGGAAACCTTAAAAATCAAATGATTGCCCCCATGTTACTACTACCTTTTGTAGAAAATAGCTTTAAACATGGATTAGGTAGCTCCACACTTGAGGGTTATGTAGAAATAGAAATTCAAATTGTAGAAAATAAATTGTTCTTCTACATAGAAAATAGCAAGAAAGAAAGTCTATCACCCAAAACAAGCACTGGCATGGGTTTGCCCAATGTTAAACGTCGTCTTGACCTTATTTACGGGAAAAATGGCTATAAACTAGAGATACTAGACACCCATGATAAATATTCTGTCAATTTATATCTTGAACTCAACTAACTAAATATGAAGTGTTTAATTGTAGATGATGAGCCATTGGCTCAAAATATTCTTGAAAAGTACATTCATCAAATGGATGAACTTGAATTAGTAGCAAAATGCAACAATGCTATTCAAGCCATCAACAAACTACAAACTGAGCAAATAGACCTACTACTGCTTGATATTCAAATGCCTGAAATTACTGGATTAGAATTATTGCGCAACCTCTCTAACCCACCAAAAGCTATATTTACAACTGCCTTTAGTGAATACGCTTTACCGGCTTTTGATTTGGATGTGATAGATTATTTGCTAAAACCCATTAGCTTTGAACGCTTTGCAAGAGCCATTTATAAAGTACGACAAGCTATACCAAGTAAAAAAAATACTACAAAGGATTCGGATACAACTTACATATTTCTCAAGGCAGATAGAAAATTACATAAAATCTTTTTGTCAGATATTTTATTCATAGAAGGACTCAATAACTATTTAAAAATACATACGCATCGGCAAATGTTAGTGGTTAGGGAAAAAATGTGCGACATGGATGTCATACTGCCTGAAAAACAATTTCTTAGAGTACATAAATCCTTTATTGTCTCGCTCAAAGAGATTGAATATGCAGAAGATAATTTTATTGTGATGGGCAAGCATCGCATTCCCATAGGAGAAACCTATCGTCAAGCATTTTACAAACGAATTAAACAATCATAATTTTCTAATTTTCCAAAATTAATATATAGTTAACACAATAATATGACCCATTTCTTTCAAATTAAGTTTTTTTTGAAAAATATCTTAATCCATTTTAAACTTCCCAATTATTTATGTTTACTAAAAATTTACTAAGTGGGATGTGGTCAGTTGCCTTATTGCTACTACTATCATCTGCTGTGCAAGTGCAAGCACAAAATTTTAAGCTACAAATTCTCCACAACAATGATGGAGAATCAAAGTTGCTACCACTGGAAAACGGTTATGGTGGTGCAGCACAATTTCTAGGAACAGTCAATGCCTTAAGATTTGATGCCTTTAGAGGAAATTTTCCTTCTATTTTGCTATCTTCTGGCGATAACTTTTTGCCCGGACCAGCTACAGAAGCGAGTTTAGCCCTTCCTGAAAGCGAAGCTCCTTATGACTCAAGAGTATTTAACCTATTAAACTACGATGCTTTTGGTATTGGTAATCACGACTTTGATTTAGGCCCTGATTATCTGGCAAGAATTATCAATGGACTAACACCAACTCGTGCTTTTCCTAAGTTTTTGAGTGCCAATTTAGATTTTTCTGGCGAACCAGCACTACAAGCGCTGTTTGAATCAGGCAGAATTACAAAAAGTACCATTTTATTCAGAGCTAATGAAAGAATTGGCGTTATTGGTTTGACCACTCCTAGCTTACCTACCATTTCGTCTCCACGTAATGTAACGGTAATGAGTAACTTAGCAGAGATTGTTAATACTGAAGTAACTGCTTTGAGTGCAGCAGGCGTAAACAAAATTATTTTGATTAGCCATTTACAAGGTATTGAGGAAGAATTGGAGTTAATTAGCCGTCTTCGTGGGATTGATGTTGTTATTGCTGGTGGTGGCGATGATGTATTGGCAAACAATCCTTCACAAGTGGTGCCAGGTGATGAAATTAAAGGTCCTTATCCTTTGCGTGTTAATGATGCGGATGGAAGAACTGTTTTCGTCGTTACTACCGGTGGCGATTACAAATATGTTGGTAACTTGATTGTTACTTTTGATGCAGCAGGAAACATCATTGAGTTGGATGAGACTTCTGGTCCAGTGCCTGTTATTGGCAAGGTGAATCCACAAATGGAAGCAGTTATTCAGCCAGTAGCTGATTTCATTAACAACTTAAACCAAGTAGTTGTTGGAAGAACAGAAGTTGATTTGGATGGACGTAGAAATTCGGTGCGCGGTGTAGAAACCAATCAAGGAAACTTGATAGCAGATGCCTTCTTGCAACAAGCGCAACAGTTAGCTGCTTCTTTTGGTGCAGCTAGACCCAATGTTTCCATTTCCAATGGTGGTGGCATTCGCAACAATAATATTATCACGGCGGGTAGCAACATTACTTTAGGTACAACATTTAGCATCTTACCTTTTGGCAATGTGCTTTCTGTTATCAACCCAATTACGCCAGAACAGTTTAAAATTGTAATGGAGAATGCTGTATCGAAGATTACTCCAGCGGGTCCAACTGGAGACGGTACAGGTCGTTTTGCACAAATTGGAGGCTTTACACTTGAGTATGCACTAGCTGGCGAGCCATTGCAAATACAAAATGGTGTGATTACAAATCCTGGTTCAAGAGTAAGAACGATTACTTTGAATGATGGTACTAAAGTTGTCGAAAATGGCAATGTAGTAGCAGGCGCACCAGAAATCGTAGTTGCTACCATAGATTTCTTAGCAACAGGTGGCGACGAATATCCATTCGGTAATACTGGCTTTACAAGACTCGGAATTACTGACCAAAAAGCCTTACAAAATTATATTGTGGATGACTTGAACGGTGTCATCACTGCTGCTAAATATCCTCAAGGTGGCGAAGGTAGAATCAAGCAAGTAGAAATCCCAGCTCGCAGAACTGTCGTTGATGTAATTGTACAAAGTGAAGTTCACAATACACTGGAAGTTGCTTTAGTAGCTGCTGGCTTGATAGATGCTTTGAACGGCGATGGTCCTTTCACCGTATTTGCACCAACTGATGAAGCATTTAACGCTTTACCTACTGAAACAATACAAGCACTGTTAGCAAATCCAACTGGCGATTTGAGACAAATTTTGCTTTACCATGTACTAGG
>CALDYY010000099.1 GCA_937944245.1 uncultured Saprospiraceae bacterium
ACAAATTTTTCTACTCGCTTGATTTCACCTTGTTGAGAGGACAGCACAATGGACATTCCTCTATCGGACATTTTTAGACTGGCAGTTTGATTCATTTTGAACAGTGTAAAGTTTACCCAATAATAATTGCTTTGATGTTAATAAGTAATAAAGTGCTTATCAAAAAACACCTCTACGGCAAAAACAGTTGAAAGGATATAATCTTTATGTTCACGGACAAGATTCAGAAATTTAACCTCTTCTGAATTTTGATGCAAGTTGCAAAAAAAAGTAACACTTGTCAATAGTTAAGGAGAAGTTAAGAAAAAATATAAATCACTACGAAAATCATTTTTAATCTAAATTGTTTAAAATCAATATGTTAAGCAAAAAATATTCTAATATAATTTTTCAACTTTTTTTCAAGAACTTTGAAAAAGTAAATTTCTATTTCGTCCTTTGCTATTAAGTTGTTGTTAGAGCACGTTTACAATCTCATTAACTGAGTCAAGAAAATGAATGTACCATTTAATATAGCTAAACGTTACCTATTCGCTAAAAAGTCAACGAATGCCATCAATATCATTACGGGTATTTCTGTGTTTGGTATTGCAGTTCAAACGGCTGCTTTTGTGTTAGTGCTATCGGTGTTTAATGGATTTGAGGATTTATTGATTGGATTATTTAGCAATTTTAATCCAGAGGTGAAAGTCACCCCAATAAAAGGAAAAACATTTTCAACGGATTCAATTGATTTACAAGCACTTCAACAAATTGAAGGCATTGAATATATTTCACAAACTTTGGAAGAACTTGCTTTTTTTGAATATCGAGGCAATCAGGTATTTGGCAAACTTAAAGGTGTAGATACCAATTTTGTGAAAGTAAGCAGTATTGATTCCACTATCCGCGAAGGGGTTTACGCTACCCAACTTGCCGAAATGTCCTTTGCCGTGCTAGGTGTGGGTATGCAAAACAAGTTGCGGGTTAACCTTGATGATGACTTCACCACAGTAGAAGTATATATCCCTAAAGATGGGCAGGTAGGCACACTCAATCAACCTTTTCGTAAACTTTCCCTCTATCCGATTGGCGCATTTGCCTTTCAACAGGATTTTGACCAACAGTATGTCATTACCAACCTCAATTTTGTACAGCGTTTGCTGGAAAGCCCCAACCAGATTAGTGCTTTAGAGATTAAATTAAAAACAGAAAAATCCAGTAAAAATACGATTGCACAAATAAAAGAAATACTAGGTAAAGATTTCAAAGTTCAGAACCGCTACGAACAAGACGAGACCTTTCTAAAACTAATTAACATTGAAAAGTGGTTGAGTTTTGCTATCCTCACGCTTACTTTATTGTTGCTTGCTTTCAACCTCATTGGCTCGTTATGGATGATTGTGTTAGAGAAACAAAAGGACATCGCCATTTTGCAATCTATGGGCATTTATAGAACCACTATTCGCAATATTTTTCTTTATGAGGGCTTACTGATTTGCTCCATTGGTTTAGTCATTGGATTTGCAGTGGCGCTCGTGTTTTTTGTGCTTCAAAAAGCTTATGGCATTATTCCTATCCCTGAAGGCTTTGTAGTGGATGCTTATCCAATTAGTATTCGTCCGCTAGATTTCCTTGTCGTCATTGTAGTCGTTTTTTCTATTGGTTTATTGGCGTCCTTGCCCGCAGCCTATCGCGCTCAACGGGTAAATGCCATTGTACGTCAAGAATAAGCTTTTGTATCTTTTCGTTTTTAATGAATATGAAAATAGTGCATCAAAAGTAATAGCGAAATAATTATTAAAATTTTTTCCTCAAATTTCAAAATATAAACTTTGATGTGCTATTTTCACCAAAATATAAAACGGCTATCTAATGAAAAACATCTTATTTACGATTTTTTTTGCAACGTTTATTGGTCATTTACAATCACAACCCTATTGGCAAAATCCACAGGTGTATAACATTGGTAAAATTCAAGCGCATGCTACCCTTTATCCCTACACTTTAGAAGAACAAGCGCTAGAAGGTAAAAGAGAAAAATCCTACTGGTTACAATTCCTGAATGGACCTTGGCAATTCAACTATGCTGAAAACCCTGAGGAGCGTCCGAAAGATTTCTATAAAGCCAATTTTGATGCTTCTAAATTTTCAACCATCATTGTTCCTAGCAACTGGGAAATGCAAGGTTTTGGTAGTCCGATTTACTCTAATATCAGAATGCCTTTCACTCCATCTGTTGTACCGTTCATACCCACTGGCGGAAAAGGCGTACATAGAAATAATCCAGTAGGTTCTTATCTAAAGACATTTAGTGTACCACCAAGTTGGGGCAGAGAAAAGAGATTAATCCTACATTTTGGCGGTGTAAGTTCCGCTTTTTATGTCTGGGTGAATGGCGAAATGGTTGGTTATAGCCAAGATAGCTGCACACCAGCAGAATTTGACATCACGCCTTATGCCAAAATCGGCAACAACACCTTAGCTGTTGAAGTCTATCGCTTTAGCGATGGTTCTTACTTGGAAGACCAAGACCATTGGCGCATGAGCGGGATTTACAGAGAGGTCATGCTAATGGCGATGCCTGAAAACCATATTGAAGATTTATTTGTAACCACTGAGCTAGACGAAAACTATCAAAATGCTAAGTTGAGGGTCGAACCAAGAATTTACTTCAAAGAAGTAGAAGCTATAAAAGACTTAATCTTGGAGGCGCAACTCTTTGATGCTGACAAACAACCTGTGCTGAAAGAAGCAATGAAAATGAGTTTGGAAGATATTACCAATATTTTTACGCGCGTTAATTTTCCGCTGCCTTATGGCAATCCAAATTTACCAGCAATGGAAACTATGGTTGCCAATCCTAAAAAGTGGTCAGCAGAGCAGCCTTACTTATATAAGTTGGTAGTTAATCTTAAAACGAGAGAAGGTAAATTACTAGAATCTCGCTCTGTCAATGTGGGTTTTAGAAAAATAGAATGGGGCAAAGAGGGATTGAAGGTGAATGGCGAAGAAGTGATTTTATTGGGCGTTAATCGGCATGACCATCATCCAGAAACGGGTAAATATGTATCTGAAAAAACCATGCTTGAAGATGTTTTACTGATGAAACGCCATAATATTAATGCAGTACGCACTTCACATTACCCTAACGACCCTCGATTTTACGATTTATGCGATGAATATGGGCTTTATGTGATGGACGAAGCGAACATCGAAACCCATGATGTAGGCAATTATATTTCTAGTCGCCCTGACTATGCAGGTCAAATGCTAGACCGTGCTGTGCGCATGGTGGAGCGCGACAAAAACCATCCTTCTATCATCTCGTGGTCATTAGGCAATGAATCAGGAACGGGACCAAACCACGAAGCTATGGCGGCATGGATAAAGCAACGCGACCCTAGCCGATTCATCCACAACGAAGGAGCACAAATTAAAATGGGCGAAGTAGATGCTGCCTATGTAGGTGTGCGTAGCCGCATGTACACCACGCTAGAGCGATTTATAGAAGAAATGGAAATGGATGAGCGCCCCATCGTGTACTGCGAGTATGCGCACTCAATGGGGAACTCGACAGGGCATTTGTACAAATTTGTGAATGCTTTTCGACAGTATCCAAAAATTGTTGGCGGTTTTATTTGGGATTGGGTAGATCAGGGCTTGTACAAAACAACCGATGATGGCAAACGCTATTTTGCTTATGGTGGCGACTTTGGCGAGGAATATACCGACGGTGCATTTTGCCTCAATGGGCTAATTTTTCCAGACCGCACGCCACATCCTGCTTTGTTGGAATGCAAAAAAGTATTTCAACCCATCGAAGCAACCTTGCAAAATCAGGAATTACAAGTGAAAAATTTGCACGATTTTCTCAATTTGAATATTTACCACTTGAAATGGGCATTATTAGAAGATGGCGTTGCGGTACAGGAAGGACAAATGGATTTACCTAGCATTGCGCCTAATCAAATAGGAAAAATGGCTTTTCCCGCTTTCAATAGAAACAATAATGCAGAATATATACTCAGTGTTAGTTTTCACTTAAAAGAAGCTACTAATTGGGCAGAACAAGGACATGAAGTAGCATGGGCACAATTTATGCTTGGCACACCACCACTTGGAGCAATGAGGCTTTCCATACAAACTGACCTAACAGTGGAAGAGCAAGAAAATCAAATTCTAGTGAAAAGTGGAGCTTTTATTGTAGGTTTCAACAAAAAAACGGGCTATTTAGAATCCTATCTAATAGAAGGGGAAGAAATGCTTAAATCGCCGTTGGTGTTTAACTTTTGGCGCGTGCCTACGGACAATGACATAGCTTGGGGAATGCCCAAAGCCTATGGCATATGGAAAACAGCAGGCAAGGAAGCTAGGTTAACCAATTTTGAAGCCATCAAAAACGAAGACGAGGTAATGAATATCATCGCTACTTATGACCTGCTAGATGGTAAAGCCCTTGCCTTTATTGAATATGAAGCTATGCCCAATGGTATAGTGAATGTAAAAACCTCCTTTGAGCCAAAAGCCAACAATCTACCTAATTTGCCTAGATTTGGGATGAGCTTAGCCATTCCCAGCAATTATGAAAATATTAATTACTACGGTAAAGGACCGCATGAAAGTTACTTCGATAGAAATTTAGGCAACAAAATTGCACGCTACACCCAAAAAATCGAAGATTGGCACACACCTTACATTCGACCACAAGAAAACGGAAACCGCAGTGAAGTGCGATGGGTTCAATTTACCAACGATGAAGGTAACGGATTGAGAATAGAAGCAGCAACTACGCTAAATGTAACTGCTCATAACTATACACCAGCACAACTGGAAGCTGCTAAACATAGCATTGATTTACCAGCCACAGCTACTATTACGATTCAAATAGATGACCAACAAATGGGCGTTGGTGGCGATGATACTTGGTCTATGCGCGCGCGCCCACACTCCGAGCATTTAATTCCTGCTGTGGAGTATCAATATAGTTTTACGATAAAGCCTATATTTTAAATCATCTCTTCGTCTTGGCAAACATCCAAGACGAAGAAAAAATAATTCCTTATGAAATTTTCCTATTCTATTGCGCTCTGTATGAGTATTTTATTTGTAGCCTGCTCTAGCAGTAAAGAAACAGTAACGCCTAAGTTACCTGAGCTTTTCATTAGTAATGTTACAAAAACGGAGGGTGAGCAAAACAACAAATTTGATTTCGTAGTCACACTCAATAGCTCAAATAACAAGCCTGTACAAGTTAACTACAAAACGGCTGATGGCACAGCTTTTGGCGGTTTAGATTACAAAATTACCACT
>CALDYY010000100.1 GCA_937944245.1 uncultured Saprospiraceae bacterium
CCGAAACTACTGTATTGAAAGCGGTTTTAAAGCCTGTTCGTTGCGAACCCTTGCAGATAGGTTAAGAAATTCAGGCTACCAAACGGAGCGTAAAAATTATGGAACAATAGTTAATGCAGAAAAAAAAGTTTTTTTTTAAACTACACTTGCTACACTTGCTACACGATTGAATGTAGATAATGTAGTCAATGCAGAAAAAAAAAGTTTTTTTAGAACTACACTTGCTACACTATCTACACTAAACCGTGAAGCAAGTGAAGCAAGTGAAGCACGAAAAAAAAAATATTTTTAGCGAAATGAGTACAGAACACCGATACACTTTAGAAAAAGGCAGTAAAAAGCACCATTGCCCCGACTGTAATAAAAAGACCTTTGTACGGTACATTGATACAGAAACAGGCGACTATTTGCCCGAACAGTACGGACGTTGCGACCGTGAAAATAAATGTTCGTACCACCTCAACCCGTATTTGGACGGTTACGCAAAAGCAGTTTGGGAACAGGAACAGGGCAACCGTTCGGAATTACCGAACAACTGGAAGCCAAAGCGAAAAAAGGCAATACCACAGCCCCAACCTGAACCCGTATTTTTTGACTTTGATACATTCAAACAAACATTACAGCCCGAACGCTACGAAAAGAACACGTTTATACAGAACCTATTTTACAGGGTGCAATTTCCCTTTGAAGTTTCAGACTTTACAAAGGTTATTCAGTTGTACCGATTGGGGACGGTTGCAAATGGTTACAGAGCAGGGGCAAATACTTTTCCTTTTATTGATATAAAGGGTAATGTAAGAGCCATTCAGGTAAAACAGTTTGACGAACAGAACCACACCACAGGCACGGACTTTTTACACTCAATAATTGAAAAGCACTACACCCGAAACAATAAGCCGTTGCCTGAATGGTTGGAAGCATACACGAAGCAGGATAAACGAATTACTTGTTTATTTGGCGAACACCTATTAAGCAAGTACCACAGCAACCCCGTTGCATTAGTTGAAGCCCCAAAAACAGCCGTTTACGGGACGTTGTATTTTGGTTTGCCCGAAACAAATGAAAGCCTTATTTGGTTGGCAGTTTACAACAAAAGCAGCTTTTCATTTGACAAGCTGAAAGTATTGCAGGGGCGTTTTGTGTATGTATTTCCCGACCTTTCAAAAGACGGTAACACCTTCAAAGAATGGGAAACCAAAGCCAAAGAATACGAAAGCCGTTTACACGGAACACGTTTTATATTTTCGGACTTACTGGAGCAGTTAGCACCCGAACGGGACAAAAGCGAAGGCAACGACCTTGCAGACTATTTAATAAAACAGGATTGGCGACTATTCAGGAAACGGAACATTCAGGAACAACCACCACAGCCCGAACCTGAAAAAGTTACTAAAGTTACTAAAGTTACCCCCCAACAAAACATTTTATTTTCACACGTTGCACCATTACCAAAAGTTGAGGTATTCGAAACTGAACGAATTGAACGCCTTATAAAGGAACAGCCCCAAAACTGGAGCAATGATATTGCAGAACTTGAAAACTACTTTGCAAGTATTGAACTACCAACCCAACCCGTAAAGCTGAACAGGTGCAGCACAATTACGGATTGTTCTAAATTCATTAAAAGCCATATTGAAGTAGTGAAAGCGAACAACGGTAAAAGAACTTTTTTACCTTACCTTGATAGGTTACACGAACTAAGAAAATATTTAAAATTATCAAGTATTTCAGTTTAGTCAAACATTAAAATTACCTTTACGGAGTAATAAAGACTATTTTGCACCTTATTTGTACCTTTTATTTATAACTAACTGATTTACAAAGATAATTATATTTGTCTGTTAAATATTGAATAAGTTTACGAACCACAACAATCATATGAGTCAGCAAATTACTAATACTGTACTGATGGTGCGCCCTGCCAATTTTGGATTTAATCCGCAAACTGCTGAAAGCAATGCTTTTCAAAACAATAGCACCGATTTAAGTCCTGAACAAATTCAGATTTTAGCTACGCAAGAATTTGACCAGTTTGTGCAAAGACTTCGGCAAGAAGATATTCGCGTCATTGTTGTGCAAGATTCTACAACGCCTAAAAAATATGATGCCATTTTCCCTAACAACTGGATAACAACTCACGAGGATGGCACAATTATCACCTATCCAATGGCTGCCCCTATGCGACGCTTAGAGCGTAGAGAAGAAATCATCACCGCGTTGGGTAGTGAATTTCAAACCACAAAACGCATTAGGCTAGAACATTACGAAAACGAAGGAAAAATACTCGAAGGTACAGGCAGCATGATCCTCGACCGACCAAATAAAATTGTGTATGCTTGCCAAAGCGACCGAACTAACGAGCAGGTACTAGAGGAATTTTGTACAACATTAGACTACAAGAAAGTATTTTTTCATGCAGTGGATGCCAACGAACATCCTATTTATCACACTAACGTGATGATGGCACTCGGCGAAACCTTTGCCATCATTTGTTTAGAGGCGGTAAAAGACGGAGAAGAATGGGCAAATTTACACAAAACGCTTACGGAAACAGGCAAAGAAATTATAGAAATTAGCTTTGAACAAATGGCAAGTTTTGCCGGCAACATGTTGCAAGTGAAAAACAAGTGGGGAGATAGCTACCTAGTTATGTCAGAACAGGCTTACCGCGCATTAAAAGATAAGCAAATTGAGCGCATTAAGGCACATACGCTTCCTCTTTACAGTCCACTTTACATTATTGAGCAGTTTGGTGGCGGGAGTGCACGATGTATGATGGCTGAAATATTTTTACCTAAAGCAAAAAATTAGTGCCTAATAGTTTCTCAAGAAACGATTGAGTACCAATGCGCAAAAAGTTCTTTTTCACAACTTATTGGCATGGCGAGCAATAAGTTGCCATTGTTTTTTGTGCTTAGTCCATACTTCGGTAACCAATAAATTGGATTCCTGTGTTGCGCTATTATTTAGGGATTTATAGTGCAATTTACCTACCAAAATAGCCATGTTTTTTTGTGAACGCACCTCAATATCAGTAAAATCATAGAGTTGTAGCAATATGCTAGGGTTGCTAACTGTATTGACTAGGTCTTGCTTTTGATCTATCTTGCCGTTACTGTGAATGAAGCGCAAATCAGCATGTAGCACTTTTTTCAGGCTACTGGTATCTTTTGCCAGCATAAATTGATTTTTCTGTAAGCTAGCTGTTGTTGCAGGATGTATGTTGCTTTGAGAAAAGGTACTAGAAACAGTAGCCGTAAATAACAGTATTATTAAAATGTATTTCATTAGTGTTTGTTTTTCGTTTTCAAAAAGCATAATCCACAAAGCTAATCATTTCAAGTATTTTATAGCTCGTTTTTAGCTAATTCACCTTAGGTTTATTTTCCTTTCTCTTGACTTATTTCCCTAAGAATTGCCTATTCTTCAAGAAAAGCCTAACTTACCGACGTTAATTAACCAATGGTTAAAACTCAAACAATAAGTAAAATTATCCTACTGTTATGAAAATAAAATTTTGTGGAGCAGCAAGAGAAGTTACTGGAAGTTCGCATTTAATCACTTTAGAAGATGGCTTCCAAATCTTGCTAGATTGTGGGCTTTACCAAGGGCGAAACAAAGAAATGGAGGATTTCAATAGCAGTTGGTTGTTCGACCCCAAATCGCTGGACGTGGTTATTCTTTCGCATGGGCACATTGACCATACAGGGCGTTTACCTAAACTTTACAAGGATGGATTTAAAGGTCCGATATACACCACTCACGCCACGCGAAGCCTTTGCTCCATTATGCTTTTAGATAGTGCAATGATTCAAAATAAAGATGTAGAGTACATCAATAAAAGAAGAATTAAAAAACATAGCGAAGAAGAGCTTATCCTCAAAGAACCGCTATATAGTTTGGAAGATGCGGAAGAAGTGATGAATCAGTTTATAAGTGTCAGCTATGAAAAATGGATACAAATACACCCTAAAGTTAGGATTTTCTTTAGAGATGCTGGACATATACTGGGCAGTGCTAGTATAGCATTAGAAATTCAAGAAGGCAGTAGGCTTATCCGCTTTGGATTCACAGGCGATATTGGTCGTCCTAATCGCCCCATTTTAAGAGACCCTACTCCTATGGAAGCAATGGATTTCCTCATTTGTGAATCCACTTATGGACATAAAGAACACGAAATGCGCAGCACCGAAATCGAGCATTTCTTGGACATCATCAAAACCACTTGTGTTGAGCAGAAGGGCAAACTACTCATCCCTGCATTTAGTATTGGAAGGACGCAAGAAATTGTACATCTACTCGACCAGTTAGAAAATGAAAAGCTGTTGCCTAAAATTCCAGTTTACGTAGATAGCCCATTGGCGGTCAACGCAACAGCTATTTACAATGCTCATCCCGAATGCTACGACAAAGCCATGAGGGATTACTTAGCAACGGATAATAACCCTTTCGGATTCAATACATTGCATTACAACAAAGACCTAGAAGTATCAAAGTCATTGAACACTACTAATGAATCTTGCATCATCATCAGTGCTTCAGGCATGATGAATGCAGGAAGAGTAAAACACCATTTGTACCATAGCATTGGCGACCCAAAAAACACTTTATTAATTGTGGGTTATTGTTCGCCAGAAACACCGGGAGGAAAATTGCGCGAGGGTGCAACACAAATTAAACTTTTCGGAGAGGAAAAAACCGTTAAAATGAGGGTGGAAATAATGGATTCTTTTTCTGCTCATGCGGACAGAACAGAGATGCTTGACTTTCTTCGTCCACATCGAGCGTCTTTGCAAAAAATGTTTTTGGTGCATGGCACTCACGACCGACAAGTATTATTCAAAGATTATTTAGCGCAATTTGGGTTCGGTAACGTAGAAATTCCTATTTTAGGTGAAGAATTTACAATCTAGGTTTGATTATAAATGTTATTACAAATCAAACTCATTTTTAACGGATTATCAAAAAATACACACTATGAAAAGTGGCATAACAATTTTGTTTTTTCTTGTTATTGCGTTCATGCTTCATGCGCAGCACACGCAAGGCGTTAAAATACCCATCATAGAACCAGACCAAATTGCAAAGATTGATGTAGAAAAAGCAGAAGATAACTTTATATTGTATTCCCAAGCCTTAGATATTCCGTTAGAAAATCCTAGTCCATTCATTTCTTACTCCGTAGCAATGTTTGCAGAGAAGGATATTGATGCACTAGAAAAAAATACCACTTTATGGATTCGTTTCTCTGAAAATGGTGAGACTTGGGGCGATTGGAACATCGTGGAACGAGAAAGTCATGCCGAAACTGAAGATACTTTTTGGTACAGCACCGTAATGTTCACGGATAAATCCATGCGATTTTTTCAGTTCATGTACCAAAGGAAAGTAGAAGAAAAGGTAAGCCAAATCAAAGCAAATATTCATTTTTATAGCCCTGGCGACACACCGAAGCAAGGATTAGAAAGTGGCATAGAAAGTCGCTCTTGCAACTGCCAATCGCCAGCACTCGTTAAACGCAGTGCTTGGTGTCCTAATGGTACATGCCCGGCGCAAAGTTTTCCAACCACAGATGTGATGTCGCATATCATCATCCACCATTCTGCTGGCACGAATCAGTCAAATGACTGGGCAGCCATTATACGCGCCATTTGGAGCGGTCATGTCAACACTAACGGCTGGAGCGATATTGGCTACAACTGGCTCATCACCCCCGACGGCACTTTTTTTGAAGGTAGGGGTCCAAGCGTTAGAGGTGCTCATTTTTGCGGCAGGAACGCAAGAGCAGAAGGCATTTGCATGGTTGGTACTTATATGACGCAAACACCCACAGAAGTTTCGCTAAATACGTTGACCCAATTCTTAGCTTGGCGCAGTTGCGAGTTGGACATCAACCCTATGGATAAAGCGTTTCACGCCTCATCAGGATTAAACTTATTGAGGGTTTCAGGGCATAGAGATGGCTGCGCAACCAGTTGTCCGGGCGATGCGTTTTACCCAACTTTTGACCAAGTACGCAAAAATGCAGTGCGCTACTCCGATGAAAATTGTAGTATCGCTACAAGCACAAAAGACATCGAAAACAATACCTTTAGCTTAACAACTTCCCCAAATCCTTTTCAACAAAGTATTGATGTGGTATTCAACAGTGCCTCAATAGGGAAAGTCGAAATAGCAATGTGGGATATTACTGGAAAAAAAGTGTATCAAACGCAAATGCTAAAGGATACCATTACGCTACAACACAACATACAGTCAAGTAACTTAACAAGTGGTATTTACGTTTTAAGCATTATCAGCGAAGTAGGTATTGTGCATCAAAAACTGGTCAAGGAGTGATGTTTTTCTATCAAATCTTGTTTGTAGCCTTATGAAAGTCATCAGCATAATGAATATGAAAGGCGGTGTAGGTAAGACCACCCTTGCAGTAAATATTAGCCACGTTTTGAATCAGGAATTTGGTCATCGCGTACTCACTATTGATATTGACCCTCAATTCAATGCAACCCAAATAGTCTATAAACAAACCGATTGGGTGTATATTCTGCGAGAAGAAGTACATACTGCTCTAAGAATATTTTTAGACGAGGAGTTTGAATCCATAAGAATTGATGGGCAATGGGTACAACCCATACGATTTGAAGATATAGAGCCTAAGGCAGTTGAAAAAAATTGGCATTTTTTACCAGGCACTATCAATTTATATAAAATTGAACTTAATTACTTTAAAATACTGAAATTCAAGCTCAAGGAATACATAGATTATCTCCGGAAAACCAAACGATACGATTTTGTTATCATAGATACGCCGCCAACTCCATCTTCTTGGATGCGCAGTGCAATTATCGCCTCTGATTATTACTTGATGCCAGTAAAACCAGATGCGGTTTCTACGATGGGAATTTCGCTATTAATGAGAATTATTAGAGAACTAAAAGAACAAGAAAATGAATCCAATATTGAATTGTTAGGGATAGTGTTTAATATGTGTGAGAATTTAAAAGACCATCAGCAACAAATAGAATACCTAGCAAATCACAACCTTTTTAGTCAATACATTTTTGAGCATCAATTGAAAAAAAGAGCAGATATTTCTGCTATCTCTCATAAGGAAACTTTGCTCACTGACCGCTTGATTTATACCAAAAGTAGCAAAGCAGCAAAAGAAGAAATCGTTGCTATTACAAAAGAACTAAAACAAAAATTACGTCATGTTAGATAAAGAAAAAATAAGTGTACTAAGAGATGCAGCTTCCGTTATTGAACAGCTTGGATGGCTAGTTGCTGAACATCCTAAAGTTAACCTAAATGACTTGGGACGCGAATTGCGAAAGGCTGCAACGAATTTTGAGCCTATAACTTTGCCAGAAGATTTGGAAAGAAGTCAGCTCATTCAGATTTTGTATGGACAATTACACGCTTGGAAAAAAACGATGAGCAGAGGGTTCAAAGCCCCCATCGCTGAATTTGCAGAAAAGCAAGGCATTAACACTTTAAAATCTGCTACGCTAAAGAAAAAGGAAGACCCCATCAGCATGATTATCGCTAATGCTTTTGATGAAAAAATATCGGTAGCCAAATTGAAAAATGCAGTGAATAAACTCCAAGAAATGGGATTTGTGGTGCATATCGAAAAAGCAGCCCTCCCTGAAAAAATAAAGAAAAATAAAAATATCAGTGATGATCCTTTGGATATTTTGTTGAATGGATAATAGATATAGTAAAGGCTTAATGTTATATTTTTCCGATTGATGAATGACATAAACAACATGAAACAAACCATTTTAGGCGCAGGTGGGTCAATAGGTATTGAACTTTCCAAATAGTTGGCAGCATATACATCAGATATAAGATTGGTAAATAGAAATCCAAAAAAAGTAAATCCAATGGACATTTTATTTTCTGCCGACCTTACTAAAAAAGCAGATGTGTTTAGCGCAGTGGAAGGCAGGTACAGTAGATTATTTCAATAAAGTTTCTACCAACATTCTATTAGAGGTTGTGCCTGCTGACCCTGTTCAGCCAGCAACTACTTTCTGGACGAATGTAGAAAATATGGAAATCAAAAATACAGGTGTTGAATTAGAGTTAAACTACCGCCATGTGGCAGACAATAGCTTTGGTTTTCAATTAGGCGGTAATGTTACTTTCATCAATAACGAAGTATCTGGTTCGCCTTACTCTGTTATTTTTACAGGTTCGGTGAGCGGTCCTGGCTTGACTTCAGCGCGTGTGAATGGCTACTTAAATGGTCAACCAATTGGTACATTCTACTTGCAAGAATTCATCGGATTTGATGACAAAGGGTTGAATGTATTCACTGACGTGGACGGTGATGGTATAATCGGTAATAAAGACCGCATTGCAGCAGGTTCTGCCTTACCAAAGCAAATTTATAGCTTGACTGGTGGGCTTTCTTTCAAAGGGTTGAGCCTACTAGGTAACTTCAATGGCGTGGCAGGCAACAAAATTTTTGACAACACTGCACTTGCCAATTTCTATAAATTGCGTCTGACTAAAGGTAATAACGGTACACCTTCTTCTGTGGAATTTCCAGAAGAATCGCCAAACAACGCAGCACCTATTTCCACTCGTTTCCTGAAAAATGGTGACTTCTTCCGTTTGAACAACCTGACGTTGAACTATCAATTAAACACACAAAAATTAGGCTTCAGCAAATATGTTAGCAATTTGAATTTCTTTATCACTGGACAAAATCTATTCTTGATTACAAATTATGATGGCTGGGATCCAGAAGTGGACACCGACCGTCAAGTAGATGGTATCTTATCCTATGGTATTGACAACTTGAGCTACCCAAGAGCAAGAACCTTTGTATTTGGTGTAAATCTTGGGTTTTAACTATTTATTTTTTAATAAAACTTAACATCTGAATAAAGATAAAAAATTATAAAATGAAAAATTATAAATTATTTCTAATCATCGTTTTGGGGCTAATGTTAGCTATCCAAAGTTGTACAGACTTAAAAGAAGTCATTTTGGATGAAACGGCTGGACCAAGCCTAAGCCCAAGAGAATCCGCAGATGCGGTACTAGCACCTGCCTACGCTAGATTAAACAGAATTTATTTGCACACCAATTACTTTGCGTTACAACAAATCACAAGTGATGAATCCATCCTACCTTATCGGGGAGGTACCGACTGGGGAGATAATGGTATTTATGTAGCTTTACATAGCCATACTTTTGATGCAAACACTGCAAATGTGAGAAATACATGGAATGAAATTTTCCAAGCACTTTCGCGAGCAGTAACTGCTGTAAATGAGTTACCAAACATTAACGACCCAATAGCAGCTACCTATTTGGCGGAAGCACGCGCCTTGAGAGCGTTCTATTCTTGGATGACTTTGGATTTGTACAATGTAGTTTTCGTGAAAGAAAACATTAACGACAACTCTGTGGTACTGCGTGGTGCAGAGGCTTTCGAGTACATAAAAAGTGAACTAGAAGCCGCTGAGCCTTTGTTGGCAGATAACGTTGGACCTGGTCGTATCACTAAAGCAGCAGCACAAGCTTTATTAGCAAGATTGTATCTAAATGCAGCCGTTTACAAAGACCGCTATGCTGATGCTTTCAAATTTGATGCAGCAGACTTAACTAAAGTGATTGAAAATTGCGATAAAATCATCAATTCTGGAAAATATCGTTTATCTGCGGAGTATTTCGATATATTTTCCAACAACAACCATACCAATCCAGAGTTGATTTTTGCAATTGACCAACGTCCTGACTTGAACGGTCATAACCGTATGGCTTATTTTTCCCTTTCAGGTGAGCAACATCCAGTGCCAGCAGCTTATGGCGCAAACGGTACAGATGGACCTGCAATTACTGCTGATTTCTACCAAACTTGGGCAAAGGCTTATGCACCACTTGACCCAGCCGATGCAGATGCACGTTTCTTCCAACGCAATTTGCCACAAGGAGTAACCTGTGTGGACGGTGCAACTTACCGAATTGATAGAGGTATTTTGCGTGGACAGCAGTATGGTTTAGCTATCACACAACAAGGCTATGAGCGTTGCGAAGATGGCAAATTCAAAATCATTCCATTGGATAGCCGCCGAAGGGGTCGCTTTGATTTACCTGTAATTCATACTGAAGCAGTGGATTTTACAACGGCTGGCAGCAATTACCCAACGGGCTATCGCGTACACAAATACGAGTTTAGCCAAACGACGACCGATGGACGAAATAGAGGAGAGCATGATATTATAGTGATGCGACTAGCAGATGTTTACTTGATGCGTGCCGAAGCAAAATTGCGTAGAGATAACGATGCAGCGAGTGCTTTGGCAGATGTGAACACAGTAAGAAAATCCAGAACAGCACGTCAACCAATTCCACCAGCATTAACAGAAATGAACTTGGATTTGTTATTCCGCGAGCGAGGTTTTGAATTATACTGGGAGCATCTTCGCCGCACTGATATGATTCGCTTCGGTAAATTTGAAGGTACTTGGGTAGAAAAAACCAGCACCAACAAATTCCGTCGAGTATTCCCTATCCCACAATCTGCGATTGATGGTGCTTCTAATGTACCAGGCTATTTGACACAAAATGAAGGATACTAACAGACATTATCTGTTATAACAAAAAAGCAGGCTATCTTTTTATGAGATAGCCTGCTTTTTTGTTAGCCTATTTTTTCTACGGTAAGCGTCATTTTTTTAGTATTTCTTACAAAACCACAAAAAGTTTTTCCACTTTAGCTAATTATTTGACGGCTTAACTGTACCTTATGTTAAAATTACGGCGCTGGGTTTTTTTCCCTCCTTTTTTTGTGCTATTGGGGGCTACTATTTACAGTCTTGTCAATGTAGAAAGCTTTTTACAACAGGTTACCCTTTTGAATAACTGGATTTTAGATAAATTTGGTTGGCTTTACGCGCTAGGGACGTTGTTTTTTTTACTCATTTGCGTGTGGGTTTACTTCTCCCCTATTGCTAAAATTAGAATTGGCGGCACAGAAGCCAATCCTATACTCACTCGTTGGCGTTGGTTTGCCATTACGTTAACCACAACAGTAGCCATTGGAATCTTATTTTGGGGAACTGCCGAGCCACTCTACCACCTTCATCAACCGCCTGCTAACATGGATATTGAAGAAAACTCCTTAGAAGCCGCACAATTTTCTATGTCCACTATGTTTATGCATTGGACGTTTACGCCTTACGCTATCTACACTTTGGCAGGATTAATGTTTGCTTTGACCTATTACAATCTTAAACAGCCTTTTAGTTTAGGTTCTTTACTTTATCCCTTACTGGGCAAACGCGCACATGGTCGCATAGGCAAAGCAACTGATGCCATTTGTTTATACAGCTTAGTGGCAGGCATGGCAGCTTCTCTAGGTGCTGGTATTCTGACTATCAGCAGTGGGATGGAAACAATGATGGGTATAAAAGGCTCTGCCCTTTCATTAGGGCTTATCACTCTGGCAATAGTAGCCTCATTTATTGTTTCAGCAGCAAGTGGCTTACTCAAGGGCATTCGCATACTTTCTAACATCAATGTTATTGTCTTTATTGGTATTGCCATTTTCGTTGCCATTTTCGGCCCTACGCTATTTATGTTAAAACTTGGCTTACAAGGTTTTTGGGAATACTGCTCAAATTTTATTCCCAGAAGTGCTTACACGCTGGGCATTAATGATAGTAGCTGGTTAAATAGCTGGACTATATTTTATTGGGCAAATTGGCTAGCATGGACACCTGTAACAGCACTTTTTCTAGGGCGCTTGGCATATGGTTATACTGTTAGGGATTACATCCATTTCAATTTACTTTTGCCTGCGCTCTTTGGTATGCTTTGGATGACTATTTTTAGTGGTGCTTCCATGCAAATGGATATTAACAACAATGCTTCACCTATGTACGATGTATTGCAAAAGCAAGGAGCAGAGTATGTCATTTACGCCGTTTTCCAGCAACTCCCTATTCCTAAAATAATGAGTGTTATTTTCTTAATAACTTCATTCCTGTCCTATGTAACTGCCGCCGACTCCAATACCTCTGCTATGAGTGGTATTAGCGCAACAGGCATATCCCCTGAAAGCCCCGAACCTTCGTTTTGGATTAAACTCGTTTGGGGGACAATAGTTGGTACTATTGCTTGGGTTATGGTAGCTTTCGCAGGAATTGACGGCATAAAAATGACTTCAAACCTTGGTGGACTTCCGGCACTATTTTTAATTATTGCCGTAGGTATTGGCATGATTAGAATGATACACAAAAAGATGCTATCAACAGAGAAAAGTGTGTGAAAAACTGCGTGAGCAATGCCCACGCAGAAACTTTTGGTAGCACCAACAAGTCAATCATAATGATTACTATATTGGAGGATTTCAATGTAAGCTGCTTTGCTGTACTAGCAGCCAGGTCCCGTTACATGTTCGATTGTAATAATACCGTCGTTCATGTCAGACCTAGTCTGAAAAGTGTTGTAGATAAGCGTAGTCATGCTAAATAAATATGTTAATAAAAATGAAGAAATACATTTACACCTCAGCAGTTTTATACATGCCTATTGGATATAATAACATTTTCATGGTGTGTTACTGAGTCTTAGACAAGCCTCTCAGTGCCTAAATTTGCATAGCTAACTCATTCAAATATGTATTTTTTTTCTTGAGCTAATGTGGTTACGATTATGACAACTATTTTAATCGTAAAAAATAAAAAGACATATTGTAAACGAGCATTAGTATTTACGTGTGCAATTTAATCATGGCAAAGATGTATTATTTTTTTATATGTTTTACTATGTCACATTTTTTTTCTTAACTTTTTTTTTGTGAGATAGAAAAGACAAGATATTTTTCTTCAAAATTCACACATAATGATAAAAATATTATAACTTTGTAATATTTAAAATATTTATATAAAAAAATAACACTTAGTTTGCAATTTAGGGTGTCCCAGCGCATTTTAAGTTTCTATAAAAAAGTCAAATGCTCTATAATGTGACATTTACTTACAAATAAGACTCAATTACCAGTTACTTCTCATAACTACAATATACGCTATAATTGAACAAACACGCTATACATTTTTATGTAATTTTGTATTAATCATAAAGACACAATAAATAAAGACTATGCAAATTCTAAAAGAGCTCGTACACATTGTAAATAAGAATAAAGTTCGATCCATAGAAATCATCGGTGGCGGTAATGGCAAATCAGGTAATGCCGAGAACAAATCAATGGTCAACGAATTTTATGAGGCGATTATAGAAGATAAGTTTGCTGATGATGATGATGCTGCTCAATACTTTTACGAATCCGATGCAGAAAATCCTAATTACAAAAAACTAAAGAACCGACTAAAAAATAGGCTAATCAACACTGTTTTCTTTATTGATGTCAAACAACCTTCCTACAATCAACGCCAAAGAGCTTACTACGAATGCTACAAGGATTGGGCAGCAGCAAAAATATTGACAGGAAAACAAGCTAGATTGTCCTCTGTAAGTCTTTCCCACAAAATTTTAAAACAAGCAAGACGCTATGAATTTTCAGAATTGGTATTGGATATAGCACGTTCATTGAGGTTGCACTATGGCACTATTGATGGCGACAGAAAACGCTATGAGCAGTTTGATCAACTTTTTGATGAATATGAAGAAGCATGGATTCAAGAAAATTTGGCAGAAAAACTTTACGTAGAACTAGTTACTAAATATGTCAATGTAAAAGCAACCCAAAAGGAACTACATAATAAAGCAAAAGAAGCCTACAAGCGACTTGAACCTGCGCTAAAAAAGCACAGTAGCTACCGCTTACACTTCATGTCAAGCTTAATAAAAGTATTGATTTATATTAGCGTAAACGATTACAAGCGCACCATTGAAGTATGTGATGAAGCGATTAAGTTCTTTAAGCAAAAGGAGTATGTTGCTCGATTACCTATTCAAATATTTTTGCATCAGCAACTTATTTGCCATACCCAATTGCGCCAGTTTACTGAAGGAAAAGAAGTAGCCGAAGAATGTTTGGCATTTATTGAAGAAGGCACTTTTAACTGGTTCAAACACAAAGAGTTATACTTACTTCTTTCTATGCACTCTCGAGAATATCAAAAAGCCTACACCATATTTTTGGAAACGACAGAACACCGAAGATTTCAGTTTCTACCTTCCAACATAAAAGAAGTATGGCGCATTTATGAAGCCTACCTTCAATTCCTAGTAATGATGAAACGAGTGAATATTAATGAATCTGATGAGAATTTTTCTAAATTTAAGCCCGGAAAGTTCTTTAACGAAACCCCTATCTTCTCCAAAGACAAACGAGGCATGAATATCCCTATCCTAGTGATACAGATTTTGTTTATGATTTCTCAACGCAAATATAATGATGCAGTGGACAGAATTGAAGCGATAGAAAAATACTGCTCGCGTTATTTGCGTAAAGACGATACTTTTAGAAGTAATTGCTTTATAAAGATGCTGCTGCAAATTCCAATTTCTGGATTTCACAAAACAGCCGTAATTAGGAAATCTGAAAAACATAGAAAACAACTGGAAACCGTTTCCATTGATGTGGCAAATCAAGCCTCTGAAATTGAGATACTTCCGTATGAAGATTTATGGAACTTTGCTTTAGAGTGTCTAGATAATGAGTTCCATAAGGTAAGGGCACCAAAGCAGCAAAGTAAGGCTAATAGGGATTCGCTTGGGTTGTAGTTGTAGCTAAACTATTTTGTATAAAACTGAGCTTGATAAGTAGCTATCCATGCTAACTCTTTTAGGATGACATCCGCTTCGAAGGGCTCAAAATAAAAAAATTCAGTAAACTGGGCTATGGCATATCTTTTGTGTAGGTATTTCTGTTTGAAGAAATTTTCTAAAAAAGCAATACCTGCACAAATAAAAACTACTTCAATCTCTACCTGCTGAAAAATAGAGTTAAGGTCTGCTTGAATTTCCTTCAGCCTTACCTCCATCTGTCGAGAGGTTAAGCCAATTTTATAAAATGTAGCGTATTGCCCTGATTTTATTTTCAAGAAATAAAGTTGAAACTGCTTAAACCGTTGCCAATCATCTTGATATTGTCTTATTTTTTCTTCTGTTTCTCTCAGTTCGTACAATGTATGATGGTAATTTTTAAGCGCAATCACTTGTGAATGAAAGTATTGAGGATATAAATTATGATGCTGAGAGGCTTGATAAGCATCAAAACTAAGTGTTGTTATCCCATCTGTGTAAAGCGAAAACCGTTTGGAATGTAATTTTTCCCACGTGGGAAAGGGTGCTTGTTCCGAACGGCAATAATGAATAATGGATTTTCGCACCTGTTCAAAAGGTCTTTCTTTGTAGATTAATAATTGGTCTGAAAAATGACGAATAGCTTTTTTATGGTATTTATCTTTCTCCTGAAGAGACTGATAACGCTGCAACAGCTTTTGAATAGTGTTACTCGTTTCAGATAATTTCTCAATAGCATAGTCTGATAAACTTATTTTTAGATTGAGTACACTATTTAAACCAAAAAAGTAAGCAGAATGATGCTGGCAACTTATCCCTATATGTGCAAAATGATGCGCCAGTTTCTTACCTTTTTTTGCTACCAGTAAACCTTTACAGTAAGAACATACCAAATTCGTTTTCCCACGTTTTACCTCAGAAATATGAATTAAATTTCCGTCTTTCCAACCATACGGCAACAACATAATAAAATAAAATTGATAAACTAACCAATAATATATTAGACTTCTTGCGAAAGTAGTTTTTTCTCCTCAACTCAACCTAATTCCTTTTTAATTTTACCCTAAATGAAAAAAGAAGAAAGGCTAAGGGACTCTCGAAGGAAGTCTATTACACAAACAGTACAAAAAAGTTATCTACCTAGATATTTCTTGAATAAGTGTAAAAAAAACTTTAAATACTATCAGAGTTTCTTTAGAAAATAATTAATGAAGATTCTAACAAACTACCTAACTTTGTCTCATGCAATTAATAGCAAAAGCCATTTGTGAATTACTAGGGGGTACATTGGAAGGCAATCCAGATGTAATTGTTACTAAGCCTAGTAAAATAGAAGAGGGAGGCGAAGGAACAATTACTTTTCTTGCCAATCCTAAATATGAATCTTATTTATACAATACCACTGCATCGGTGGTATTGGTCAATCAAGATTTTCAGCCTAGTCAGCCAGTATCATTTACCATTATTAGGGTAGAAAATGTTTATACAGCTATTGCCACATTACTAAAACATTTAGAAACGTTACCCACAACGTTAGAAGGTATCTCGCCATTAGCAAGCATTCACGATAGTGCCACTTTGAATAGCGAAACTTATGTCGGGGAGTTCAGCTTGATTAGTGCGGGTGTAAAAATAGGTTTCGGTAGTAAGATTTATCCACAAGTATTTATTGGTCAAGATGTTACAATCGGCGACAAAGTTATCATTCATAGTGGTGTTAGAATTTATGCTAACTGCCAAATCGGTAATGACTGCATTATTCATGCAAACGCTGTTATCGGTAGCGATGGTTTTGGCTTTGCCCCCCAAAGCGACGGTAGCTACAAAAAGATTACTCATCTTGGCAACGTTATCATCAAGGATAATGTAGAAATTGGAGCAAATACAACGATTGACCGTGCAACGTTTTCCTCCACTATCATACATGAAGGCGTTAAAATTGACAATCTTGTACAAATTGCACACAATGTAGAAATTGGGGCAAATACCGTAATTGCTGCTCAAACAGGTATCGCTGGCAGCACTAAAATTGGAAAAAACTGTCGTATTGGTGGGCAGGTAGGTTTTGCTGGACACATTAGTATCGCTGACGGCACTCAGATACAGGCACAAAGCGGTATTTCGGGTAACATCACAGAAAAAAACTCTAAGTGGTTTGGCAGTCCTGCTATACCTTACAACAATTATGTTCGCTCCTACACTGTTTTTAAACAATTACCAGAACTGTACCGAACTTTAAGTCGAATAGAAAAAAAATTGAAAGAATAACAAGCTAGCAAATTTAAAATAATACTTGCTGGAGCGTGTTTAGTTTAAAAAAGAAGCCCTATCTTTGTTGATAATTTCTATACTTCACTTATGAAGCAACATACAATAAAAAAGTCAGTAACACTTTCTGGAATTGGCTTACATACAGGAATTAAGGTAACTGCTACGCTCTTCCCAGCCCCTGAAAATCACGGTATTAAATTTAAAAGAATTGATCTAGAAGAACACCCTACCGTAGTAGCTGACGTGGATAGAGTAAGCTCTACCAACCGTTCTACCACCCTTGAAAAGGGCGACGCTAAAATAGCTACTGTTGAGCATTTGCTGTCCGCACTCATGGGATTAAATGTTGATAATATAATGGTAGAGTTGGATGGTCCCGAAATTCCAATTATGGACGGTAGTGCTTTGCCCTTTGTCAACGCTATATTGGAAGTAGGATTAGAAGAACAGCAGGAGGAGCGAGAATACTTCCAAATTGAAGAACCTATTACTTATAAAGATGAGGAAACAGGAGTAGAGCTATTAGCTATTCCATCAGAAACCTTCCAAATAACGACCATGATTGACTTCGATTCGGAGCTACTTGGTCAGCAATATGCCTATTTGGAGGATATTGACCAATATGCCAGAGAAATTGCACCTTGTAGAACTTTTGTCTTTCTGCATGAATTACAACATTTACTAGCGCAGAATCTTATCAAGGGTGGTGATTTAGACAACGCCATTGTTATTGCTGACCGTCCAGTAAATCAAGCCAACCTAGATGTTTTAGCAAAGCAACTAGGTAAGTCAAATATAACTATTGATAAAGAAGGTATTGTCAATACTACGAGTTTGAAGTTTCAGAATGAACCCGCTCGACATAAATTGCTAGATGTCATTGGTGATATTGCTTTGGTAGGCAAGCCCATCAAAGGAAGAATAGTGGCTATTAAACCTGGACATACAGCAAATGTTGCCTTTGCTAAACTACTGAAACAACACTATTTGGAACAGCGAAAACTAAAAGGAAAACCTAAATACGACCCAAATAAGCCTGCAATTTATGATACTGTTCACATTATGAAACTGCTCCCACATAGGCATCCATTTCTTTTAGTAGATAAAATTATTGAAATAACTGAAAATATGGTCGTAGGAATCAAAAATGTAACTTACGATGAATACTTCTTTAGCGGACACTTTCCAGATAATCCTGTCTTTCCAGGCGTATTGCAGATGGAAGCACTCGCTCAAGTAGGCGGTGTCTTAGCACTCGCTCAACAGGAAGATGCGGGGAACTGGGATACTTACTTCGTTAAAATTGACAAAACAAAGTTCAAGCAAAAGGTTTTGCCAGGCGACACTTTAATCCTAAAAATGGAACTAATGGCCCCTATTAGGCGAGGCATTGTGCAGATGTATGGAACAGCATATGTAGGAAACAAAATCGTCTCAGAAGGTGAACTAACGGCACAAATTGTAAGACGAAAATCAGAATAGATAAACAACTATCTTTTACCATATTTGCACATTAATAGTAATTCACTAGCAGGTTTGAAACAACAACAGTATGAAACAGCACTTCAAACCGTACAAAAATAGCACCATTTATGAGTAGTGTACATCATCAACTTGCATCTATACACCCTAACGCTAAAATAGGCAGCAATGTAAAAATTGATCCCTTCGTCGTCATTGAAGAAGATGTAGTGATTGGTGATAACACCTGGATAGGTCCTCATGCAGTTATAATGAACGGCACACGAATGGGCGAAAACTGCAAAATTTTTCCCGGTGCAGTGCTTGGTGCTATTCCTCAAGATTTAAAATTCAGTAATGAACCTACTACACTCGAAATTGGCAATAATGTAGTCATTCGAGAATATTGTACCCTAAATATTGGCACAGCAGCCAACAAAACAACGATTATCAAGGACAACTGTATGCTCATGGCATATGTGCATGTAGCACATGATTGTGTTATCGAGGAAAATTGTGTATTGGCAAATAACGTTACCTTAGCAGGACATATTCATATTGGCAAATATGTTATCATAGGCGGCTTAGTAGCAGTACACCAATTCGTTAACATAGGCGACCATGTTTATCTTGGTGGTGGCTCTTTAGTGAGAAAAGACATTCCACCCTATATCAAAGCAGCACGCGAACCACTTTCCTACGTTGGTATCAACTCAGTAGGATTGAGGCGCAGAGGTTTCTCTTCAGAACAAGTGAATCAAATACAGGATATTTACAGAATTTTATTTGTAAAAAAAGGATTTAACACTAAAACAGCCATAGAATACATTGAATCAGAAATATCCCCAAGTCAAGAAAGAGATCGTATTTTGCAATTTGTAAAAAATGCAGATAGAGGCATCATAAGAGGATTTCGCCAACTCAATGGTACTTATTTAAGTTAGCTAATGATGCAAATTCAACTTTCTGCTATTGGCAAGCGCTATCAGTTTGAATGGATATTCAAAAATATTAATTACAATTTTCAATCTGGAGAAGCATACGCCATTACTGGACCAAATGGCTCGGGTAAGTCCACACTAATGCGCCTACTTTCTGGCTATCTTTCACCAACGAAAGGCGAAATTAGTTTTAGATTAGCAGATAAATCCATTTCAAAAGATACAGTTTACCAACACATTAGTTATGCTGCTCCCTATATTGACCTCATCGAAGAACTTTCCTTAAAAGAACATCTAGCATTACACGCTCAATTTAAACCTTATTATGATAACATCACTGCTGAGAAAATCATAGACCTTTTAGCATTTACAAAATCAGCAGAAAAACCTATACAATTTTTTTCTTCTGGCATGAAACAACGACTTAAGTTAGCCTTAGCCATTTGTAGTCAAAGCAACCTACTTTTACTAGACGAACCTACTACTAATTTAGACCGACAAGGTATGGACTGGTATCATCAACTTCTCCAAAAATATATCAACAATAGAACTATTATTGTTGCTTCTAACATAGAAGAAGATTTTTCCTTCTGTACACAAAAAATTGATATTATTGACTACAAATAAAAAATCCTCTTCTACTGTTTTATAGCCCAACTTTAGCCCCAATTAGGATTTGAAGCGTACTAATTTTATCTTGGTTCGGTCCTAAGCCTTTAAAGATGTTAATATTTTGCTGATAGCTAGGCTCTATAAATAAGCTCCAACGCTCATCCAGGTAACGCTCTGCCCCCATACCAAAATTAAGCGTATAGAAACTATTTTCCTTGAATGAACCACCACTCATCCATCCATCTTCAAATTGTTTTCTGTTAAGTTTATCTGATTGAGGTTCAGAGGGTTTTGAAAACTTTGAAAACCTATCGAATTGATGTTTTGTCAGCGTAATTTCTCCTTTTGAAGTTGCCACATTTGTATTGATATAGAGTTGATTCGCTCCGATTCTTGTAACATCGTAGTTCGCCTGCGTCGCCACATGAATGGCTGCTCCACCCAATGTGTAAACATGCCACTTTTCAGATTGCTTAAACTCATACCGCACCTGAACAGGTACTTTAAATGTATTCAATTCAATGTTCCTAAGCCCTTCCACATAATAACCATCTATTGAATTACCAAAGAAAATAGGCACTTGCTCTGGACTATATTCCTTATGGTTGTAAATTAAACCCGTTTCTATTGCCCATCTTTTCCATTCTACGGCGACACTGAAACCACCCCCATAATCACTAGCCACCCTAGCATAAGCCGGTAAATTCAACACAGCATCATCTGGAGTATAGATATAATCGCCATTAAGTGCAGCGAACATACCTACCCTAATTTGCTTCTTACTTTTATTAGCAGTTATGAGAGGAGAAATTCCCCATAATTTATCGTTAGGAATAGCCGTCCAGTGTTGATGAGCTAAAGCCTCAGGCGTGAACGCAGGCATTGATGCAGGCATAACATCAATGTTAGTTACTTTTATTTCGTTAGGTACAATAGCTGCTGGAGCAAGAGGAATCGCTTTTATAGGCAACGCAGACAAATGAAATAATGTCGTTTCAGTTTTGTCAGTAGTCGATGTGCTATTTATTGAAAGAGTGAAAGTGGTAGTATTAATATTAGCAATAGTGCGTTTTGATGCACTGTTCGATAATGTCGCATCGTCTGATATCAAAGTATTATCTTTGGATAGAGTAGCGCCTAATTTAGCTTCCAAATCTAAATAGGAAGTGGCTGTTTTTTCTCCTTTGGATTGAGTTAATTTTTCATACGCAGTTGGTAAACAATGAATACAAGTAAAAATTAAAAGTAGTGCCAACAGTAATTCAATAGATTTGTATTGAATCAATTGCTTTCTCAAGGCTGCTTCTTCATCCAGTTTCGTAGCTAGTAATGACCAGTACCAAGATTGATAACTAGGTTCTAAACGCTGCAATTTATACTTTACTGCATCATCAAATGCCTTATCTGTTTGAACTTGCTCCTGCTCCATCTTTGATTGCAAAGCCAACCAAGTATTAGATTCATACGGTCGTTCTATATCTTTTATCTTTCCACCAATTAGGTCATCTAGTTGCTTGTCTTCCATCTTCATTGGTATTTTGATCCTAATAACTCCTTTAATTTCACTCTTGCCTTCACTAGATTTGACCGTGAAGTGCTTTCGGTAATGTCCAACGTATCTGCTATTTCTTTGTGCGAATAGCCTTCTATTGCATACAAGTTAAAAACGGTTCTATATACTGGCGATAGCTGTTGTATTGCCTCTAGTATTTCTTTTTCTGAACATTGACTGATGGCATCAGCATCAAAAGTTTGCACTTCGTGTGCTTGGTCTATATCCTCTGTCCTTCTTCGCTTTTCTTTTCTATAAGCATCAATACAAGTGTTTACAATGATTCTTCTTAACCAAGCACTGAAAGACGTACCTGCTTGAAACTTACCAATGTGCCTAAACACTTTGATAAAACCTTCGTGCAACATATCCAATGCCTCCTCCTCTGAACTAGCGTATCGCAAGCAGACCCCCATCATTTTGCCGTAGTGTATTTCATACAACTTCTGCTGCGCCCATCTTTCTTCCCGTTTACAAGCGGAAATAAGATGCTCTTCCGTATAGTCAAAAGGCAATGAAATATCCATGTTGTCTTATTTTGTGAAGCCCAATATTGTGCCATAATGTGCTACACATTTACAGCAACGATTGAGCAATGACAAACGTTGCTTGTAGCAGATTAGTTTTTTCTTATGACGGCTTTAAATTTTGGGCAAAAGTTATTTTCCAATACTAATATCCACACTTAATGTTAAACAGTTATACTTTTTTTTAGTTTTTGGATAACTTTAACACTAAGGGTCTCATCACCAAAGAGGTGTTTGGCTATTTTATTGCTCTTAGTTTGTCAAAATTGATTCACATCGAATACTAATTTTTTAACATCATCCAAATGATGGGCAGCATTCAGCACTACGCGCGTAATGCGCTCGCTACCTGGTGTAGGATAAGGAAAACTTGAAATAAGTATTTCTTTTTCTTGTAAATATTCAAATAAATGATGGTACGAAGTATTAAAAACAGGATAATTAGGCAGCGACTTAAAAGCGGTACAGTTGTGCTGAAACCAATGAATTAACGCTAACAAGTGCGTCCTTTGTACTTCATACAATTGTTGCGCTTGTAAAAAAGCATACAAATAGGCGGGGCTTGCAGGTGAAGCTCCACCAAAAAAAGAATTATACTTAATTTGATTGATTTGAGTAGCCTTACCCAGAATGACACCTCCCGATATCCCTAATGCTTTACCTAAAGAAGCGACGACCATAACTTCCACCTGCTCAGGTGCATCAACGGTCGTGAATATACCTCCACCCAATTTACCAGTAATGCCAATACCGTGAGAATCATCAAGTAGTAAGGTAAAGGTTTTATCTTTAGGCAATTCATGTAGCCAAGAAAAATCATAGGTCTTCAACCAAAGTGGGTCAATTGCATTGCAACAAAAAACAAGTGGGTATTGAGAAGCATGAGCGCGTTCCAAGACACGTTCTACCCATGACTCGTAAGATAACGTTGACGATTCAGGTTGCGTTTGGAATAATGCTGGATGAGCATCTGGTGTATGTACCAATTTGCCTTTTTGCGATAACATTCTAGTGGCTAATTGACCCGCTAATGTGCCAGAAGAAACAATTAAAGCAGATTCTGCACCTGTCCATTGCGCCATTGAGGCTTCGGCTTCATCAAATATAGGGAATCTTAAATTGGATAACCGCGAGCCACCATAATTAGCGCCATATTTGCGAAATCCCTCTAATAAATAGGACTGAAATTGCTCATTAGTCGAGATGCCTAAATAAGCAGTCCCTGCAAAATATAGATATTCCTTACCAGCTACAAAGATGGTTCTTCCTGTAATGGATTGCAGTTCCATAAGCTACTTTAATTCCACGCCTAAACCATGGCGATTAGGATAAATTGCTTTACCATTTTCGATGCTCACTCCATCCGCAGGGTCATTTGCCAGCAAAAGCGCACCATCCATATCCACATAATCAAGCATTGGCAACACATGCCCGATAGCAGAAATGCCTACGGAAGATTCCGTCATACACCCCATCATCACTTGCATTCCTAGTTGGCGAGCTTGAGCAATCATCCTTCTGGCAGGCGTTAATCCCCCACATTTCACCAATTTGATATTAATAATATGAAAACGACTAGCACAACGCACTACATCATCTTCTGTTCTACAACTTTCATCCGCTGCCAACGGCAATGCACTTTGTTCATACACTTCTGACATAGATTCAATCTGTTCGGCTGGAAGTGGTTGTTCAATAAATTCTACGCCTAGCGATTTCAATTCTTTTGCATACGCGATAGTTTGCTGCACTGACCAAGCGCAATTAGCATCTACCCTAAAAATAGCATTGGTACGCTGGCGCAAAGCACTTACAATTTGTATATCTCTTTCTGTGCCTAATTTAATTTTGTAGATAGGCCAAGGCACTTCCTCCATTTTGGCAATCATCTTGTCAATAGTGTCAATACCTATGGTGTAGTTGGTAAGTGGAAGGGGCTTGTCAATGGACAAACCAAACACCTCGTAAAGAGGTTTGCCCAGCTTTTTAGCATATAAATCATTTGCCGCAATGTCCAAAGCACAACGAATAAAGGGGTCGTTAGGGAATACCTGCTGTAACAATGCTTCAAATTGTTCTGGCGTTTGCCAAACATAATTTTCTAAAATCGCTCGTTGCGAATCAATTTTTTGCATCATGTTTTCAACCGTAACGCCATAATAGGTATTAGCAGTTGCTTCTCCGTAACCAGTTATTTCATCCTCTTCTAATCCTACAATGAGACTGGGTTGTATATCGTGCGATTCTCTGGAGATGGTAAAGGTATGTCTAAGTTGAAGTTGGAAAGGATAAAATTTGATATTCATGACTGATGGACGTAAGTTGATTTAGGTAATAATTGGCTTTGAATAGTTTAACTGACAAAGAAAATATATTTACGTCAATTAAAGAAAGATGAATGCAAAAAATACAAAAGGTATCTATTGAGCACATTAGGTTTTCAATTAACGAGCAAATTCAATTACTTTTTAAAAAATATTTTATTTATTTATTTTAGTAAAAAATTGAATTTTCCCACACTCAAAAAATCCAACATCAGCCACCTGTTCGTATCTGAATGCAAACGGCTTACATAGGGCATCTACAAATTTTAAATTTTATAACACAGAAAATAAGTACCTCGTACTATCTGATATTCCTATGTTATGACCGAAGCACTTTTGCGTAATCTTGGATAGATTTTGGGGTAACTGTTTTCAAGAAAATTTATTTAACATGAACCTAAGTTTTACCTGCTGTGGAATGAACAGCTACTGGAGACTCTTTGCGAGTATTTTTTGTTTCTCACTATTCACCCAATCCCTTTCAGCTCAGTTACTGTATGGCATTTCAGATAACAATTTGATTTCCTTTCAGGCAAGTGCGCCAAATACCATTTTAAATAGCGTACCTGTAACTGGAATCGCTAATGGTCAAATGATTGCTGGACTAGACTTTAGACCAAACACGGGTGAACTTTACACATTAGGATATAACATAAACAGTGGAGAGGGACGTTTGTACACACTAAACTTGATGAATGGTACTGCCACACCTATTAGTATGAACAATGTAATGTTGGCAACGGGTATGGAATTTATTGCTTTTGATTTCAACCCAACTGTGGACAGAATTAGAGTTATGGGTAGCAATGGAGCTAATTTTAGAATGCACCCTACCACAGGTGCCGTAGTAGCTACGGATGGTAACCTTGCCTTTGCCACTACTGATGTCAACGCAAATGCAACCCCTTTCATCACTTCATGTGCCTACATCAACAGTTTTGCGGGGGCAGCAAGCACTACACTTTACAATTACGATGGAAAATTAAATATTTTAACTACTCAAATACCACCAAACAATGGTACGCAAAATACCGTAGGTGCTTCTGGTGTTATGCTTAATAGCAATGATTTAGCCAGCGACATGGATATTTTCTTTGACAAGTCAACACAAATGAACATGGCATTCTTTGTTGGCAAAAGAGGTATGCAAAATAACTCCGAACTATTTCGCCTTAATTTAATGACTGGTGAATTGATAGCAGTTGGTACGATTGGCTCAGGCATTAGCGTAAGCCGCGTTGCTGCTTTTATTGAAGGCTTATCCACCGCACCGTTGATGGGCAAACTTGTTTATGGTTTGACAACCAACAACAATTTAATCTCTTTTGATGCCAACAACCCAAGTGCTTTGCGCTCTATCACATCTATCTCTGGTGTAGCATCTGGTCAAGTATTAAATGGATTGGATTTTCGCCCAGCTACTGGACAACTATATAGCTTAGGCTACAATGCAACTACGGGAGAAGCAAGAATATATACTATCAACTTAATGACAGGTATGGCAACACCAATAGGTGAAGCAGGTTTCAATATTGGAACGGGTATCAGCCGACTTGGTCTTGATTTTAACCCAACGGTAGATAGAATCAGATTAACAGGTAATAATGGTGCAAACTTCCGTTTACATCCGGATACAGGAGCATTAGTAGCGACAGATGGCAGTTTAAGATTTGCAAATGGCGACGTAAATGCAGGCGCAGTACCCAATATCGGACCTGCTGCTTATACCAATAGCTTTATTGGTGCAACCACCACTACTTTGTACAATTACGACCTTTCACGCAACATTCTGACCACTCAAATACCACCTAATGACGGTGTATTGAACACGATTGGTATGTCTGGTATTATGGTGAACGAAGCAGATGCAAGCGTTGGTTTTGATATTGCATTTGATGCTACGTCTCGAATGGAAATGGCTTTTCTTTCTGCTAATACTGGCAATTCAACAGCAGACCAACTATTCACTATTAATTTAGCCACAGGTGCTACCACGTTAGTAGGCAACATTGGTGCAGCTGTACCTGTAAAAGATATTGCTGTATTGATTGACCGTACTGTGCCTATGCAAATAATGGGGCAACTGGTGTATGGATTGACTACCAATAATAACTTGGTTAGCTTTGATTCTGAAAATCCAAGATTTATCCGCACGCTTACACCTTTAACAGGAATAGCTGCTGGTCAAATGGTAATGGGACTTGATTTCCGACCAGCAACAGGTCAACTTTACACACTTGGTTATAACGCCTCTACTGGTGAAGCCCGACTTTATACGGTTAATCCTATGACAGGAATGGCGATGCCAATTGGCATGGAAAATATTAATTTAGGTGCTAATTTAGGTAGAATCGCATTGGACTTCAACCCAACAGTAGATCGTATTCGTGTAACAAGTAGCTCAGGAGGTAACTTCCGATTGCATCCAGATACTGGCGTGTTGGTGGCTACGGACGGTAATTTAGCTTTTGCTACCACCGATGCAAATGCTGGTAGTATGCCAAGTGTGGTAGCAGGTGCATATACCAATAGCTTTGCAGGTACAACAACGACAACGCTTTATAATATTGAGCGAACACTAAACATACTGACAACACAAATACCTCCCAATGATGGAGTATTGAATACTATTGGCTCATTAGGAATTATGTTGAACAGCGAAGACCCTAGTGTTGATTTTGATATTTTCTACCGTGCCTCAGATTCTTCTAATATTGCTTTGTTGGCAGCTAACATTATGGGCGGCACAACTGATGCGCTTTACAGCGTAGATTTGACAAGCGGTCGAGCTACGCTTATAGGCAATATTGGGTTTGGGCTTCCACTAAAAAATATTGCTATTGACTTGCGCGGACCAAAATTAGGATTATCCATAATGGCTGACCCTATTAACTACAAGCAATTTGAGAATGTAACTTACACCGTTACCATTACAAATAGTGGACAAACAGCAGCAACAGGAGTGGTTGTAGCAGCAGGCATTCCCGAAGGTATGGCACATACTTCAAATGCAGTAACTAAAGGAATGTACAATCTTTTCTTCCAAGAGTGGGAAGTAGGAACATTAGCGGCAGGTGAGTCCGCAACATTAACTTTAGTGTTGTTCCCATTAGTGAATGTTCCCACAATTACAAACTTTGTACAAGTAATTGCACTTGACCAAACAGACATGGCAAGTACGCCAAATAATAACATGACCATGATGCCAAATGAAGATGATGAAGCAGCAGTCACTATTTTTGGAATGCGTGAAGCACCTAAAGGTGGTATTGCAAATCTTTCCCTTACGGCTATGGCAGGCAATGAAGGTAGATACCGCATTTTTGAACCAATTACTTACACGGTAACGTTGAGCAATGCAGGACCTAATACTGCCTATGAAGTGCAAGTACAAGCGGGATTGCCTGAAGATTTTGCGTTCACCAGCAGCGAAGTTACAATGGGCGAGTATAATGGGTTTTTCCAACGTTGGGATGTTGATTCTCTTGCATCAGGAGCTACTGCTACTTTGGAACTTACCGTGTTTCCACTAATCAATGACCGCACTGTAAATAATTTCTTCCAAGTTTTAGCAAGCAATCAAACTGACCCTAACAGCACACCAGGCAATGGCGTTTGCTGCATGGCAAATGAAGACGATGAAGCTAATGTAACGATTATGCCAATAATGATGGGAAATAATAGCAATACTGGACAAGATTTATTAATCAACAACATCAAATCAGCTACAATTTTCCCTGTTCCTGCTAATAGCGAAGTACAAATACAAATCTCTGCGGAAGCAGCTCAACAGGATGGTATGTTAATGATTTACAATTCATTGGGTATATTAGTAATGTCTTTGCCTGTTAGTATAAATGAGGGCTTTAACGAATGGTCAATAGACATTTCTAGACTAGAAAATGGAATTTATTTCATACAAATTCCAGGGAAAAGTGGAATGTTACCACTACTGAAATCGTAATAGATAGTTGTTAACTATTTAAGCCTGATAGGCTAGTTAATTAAGATTCAAAAAATATTCATCTTCCTGTTCTAGTAATGGGAAGGTGAATATTTTTTATCAGAACACAGAAAATAAGACAAACCCTCCAACAATAATTAAAATAATAATGGCAATAATGATTACGGTATTATTGCTTGCCTTGTGCGATTCCTTGAATTGTTCCACATATTCTCGCCAAGTTAAACCAGCGATGGCACGTTCTAGCCCCATAACAAAATATTTTTTACCACCTCTTTTGTAATAATTACCATGTTTGGTCAAAATAAAAAAATAATCATCCAAGAAAGCTAAATTGTAAAGCTCAGTGCCAGCCGAGCTATCCAGAATGAGTTGGTTGTTTTGATTGAGCTGTTTCCAACTGCCTCGTTTCACATTTCCATTCGTGATGCGCATGTATTCACCACCAGGATTAAAAACATGAAGAATAGTATCCCCTACCCCATCTTTATCGTTCACCTCTAGCCAATTTTTACTTAAGAAAAAATTCTCTTCTCTTAAATCCTCACTCCAAGGTCGTATTTCAGGCAGGAGTAAGTCTAGGTAGTCGTCTAGTGTTTCTCGGTAAGGTAGAGTGTCATCCTCTTTAAATCCTTTACTAAGCGAATCAAATATTTTAGGAATGAATTGCATATTTCAATAAATTATACACAAAAGTACGAGCTAATCAAATTCCTTGACAAAAAATTATGCAACAACTATTAACTTTGCTCTCAAATTAAGTCTATCAAACAGATAAGGGTATCAAAAAACAACAATTTACGTTTTTTCACTCAACACATTCGTTTACATGATTAAATGGCTAAAGATTCAAAATTACGCCATCATTGAGGAATTAGAAGTTCAGTTTTCCAATGGATTAACCATTATCACAGGCGAAACAGGCGCAGGTAAATCCATATTGCTCGGCGCATTGGGTTTATTGATGGGAAACCGCATGGATACCAAATCATTGTATGACCTTACTCAAAAGTGTATCATAGAAGGTTGCTTCAACATTTCTAAATACAAACTGGAAGCCTTTTTCAAAGAAAATGATATTGATTACGATGAGGAATTAGTAATTCGACGCGAATTAACACCCTCTGGAAAGTCAAGAGCATTCGCCAATGATACCCCTGTCAATCTAAAAGTGCTTCAAGAGTTAAGCGGCTCTCTGCTTGATTTACACCAACAGTTTGATACGCTAGAAACGCATTCTACTGACTTCCAGTTACATATGTTAGATGCTTTGGCAGGCAACAAAGACTTATTAGTCAAATATCAAGGGCTTTACAAAGACTATACGCGCAACAAGCGCCAACTGGAAACACTCATCGAACAGCACCAAAAAGCACGACAAGAAGAAGACTTTTTAAATTACCAACTTAAAGAATTTGAGGAAGCTGCCTTAGTGAAAGGAGAACAAGAAAGCAGTGAAGAAGAACTTTCAAAACTTTCTAATGCCGAAGATATTAAACGAACATTAGGCAGTGCTTTTCAGCATCTTTCAGAAAGCGAAAATGCCGTAATTAGCCAATTAGAGGATATCTCTAGCGCATTGAGTTCAGTAAGTAGTTTTGATGCCAATTTGCGCAAATTAAAAGAACGTTTTGATGGCATTATTTACGAATTGCAAGATGTCGCACGCGAATTTGAAGCCGTAGCAGAAGAAACCGAATACAATGAAGAGCGCATTAAAGAATTGCAAGAGCGACTTGACCTTATTTATCGCTTGCAGAAAAAACATGGCGTACTTACCCTAGACCAACTTCTAGAAGTGCAACAGCAAATAACAGAAAAGCAAAATTCCTTCGCCGACCTTTCTCAAAACATAGAACAGTTGAAGCAAACTATTGAAAATCAGGAAAAAACACTTTTCCAATTAGCGCATCAACTTTCGGAAAAAAGAAAGGCGATTGCTCCTAAGTTCCAAGATAATGTGGTAAATATGTTAAAACAGTTAGCTATGGAGCACGCTCAAATGCAAATTCATTTCACAGCATCTGATACGCTGCTATCTTCTGGTGTTGACCAAGTGAATTATTTATTTGCCGCCAACAAAGGTAGTCGCTTGCAGGCTATCCGAGAAGTAGCTTCAGGTGGGGAACAATCGCGTTTAGCGTTAGCAACAAAATCATTAGTAGCCAGTGCCATTCCTTTACCGACCTTAGTTTTCGATGAAATTGATACCGGTATTTCTGGTCATGTGGCACTAAAGATGGGTGAAATTCTAAGAAACTTATCCAACGAACACCAAGTGGTTTCCATCACGCATTCCCCGCAAGTAGCTTCACAGGCAGACACACATTATTATGTGTATAAGCGCGTGAAGGACGACCGTACTGTAACGGAAGTCAAGCAACTCAAAGTGGAAGAGCGTATTCATGTCATTGCAATGATGTTGAGTAGCGATCCGCCTTCGCTTTCTGCTTTGCAAAATGCACGAGAATTATTAGGAGTAAGTTAGGCGGTTGGCGAGTTGGGAAGTTGGCGAGTTGGGAAGTTGGCCAACTCGCTAATCACCTAAAAAGCTAACTTGCTAACCAGCCAATTCGCTAAAAAACATATAAACAAAATTAACAACCAAGTAAATATGGCAAATAACTTATTAGCAGGAAAAAGAGGAGTTATTTCAGGTGCACTAGACGAACAATCTATTGCATGGAAAATAGCGGAACGCTGTGTGGAAGAGGGCGCAGTCATCACTTTAACAAATGCCCCTGTGGCAATGCGCTTTGGCGAAATACAAAAATTAGCAGAAAAGTGCAAAGCAGAAATTATTCCAGCCGATGCCACGAGCATGGAAGATTTAGAGCAATTATTCAGCAAATCGCAAGAAATACTAGGTGGAAAATTGGACTTTGTGCTGCATTCAATAGGAATGTCTATCAATGTGCGCAAGAAAAAAGAATACACTCAACTCAACCATGAGTGGATGTTGAAAACGTTTGATATTTCTGCCATTTCTTTCCACAAGATGATGCAAGTGCTTTACAACACAGATGCTATGAACGAATATGGCTCTATTTTAGGATTGAGCTACATCGCTGCACAACGAACATTCCCCGATTACAGCGAAATGGCAGAATCAAAAGCACTGTTAGAATCTTTTGCCAGAAGTTTTGGCTATCATTTTGGTATCAAAAATAAAGTGCGCGTCAACACTATTTCCCAATCGCCAACCATGACCACAGCAGGCAAAGGCGTAAAAGGATTTACTGAGTTCTTTGACTACGCCGATAAAATGTCCCCAATGGGCAATGCTTCTGCGGAAACCTGCGCCGACTACTGCGTAGCTATGTTCTCCGACTTAACACGCATGGTAACGATGCAAAACCTCTACCACGATGGTGGTTTCTCTAGTATGGGCATGAGTCCTGCGATTATTGGCTTATAAAAAAGTTAAAGAAAGGCTAAAGGAGAAAAAAGGAACGTAGCTTCCATTTTTTCTCCTTATTCTTGATGGGGAAACTGTTCGAGACAGCAAAATGTTATCATCAATGTTTTATCAAGCAATTAGTACGTCAAAGCATACTTATATCATAGCAAGATTTGGACTTGCCTTGATGATAATGGCTTTCGCTAATTTGCTTTATGCACAATTCCCTTCCTCAAGGGATGATGACTTCAATCAAGGTGTGCGCCGTCCTGGTGAAATTAGGTTTGAACGCGATACCAGTCAGCAAGAAATCGAAGAAGTGCAAGACACTTTTGGAGTTTTTTATTTCTTTATTGATAACCCTGATCAAGTATTTCCTTGGCAAGATACTACCCTACTTGAACTACATCAATACGACCCCACTAAAAAAGGTCAAATAATATACAGTACATTGGGAAATTTTGGTTCAGCACACCAATCTTTAACCTATCAACCCAACATTAGGCAAGGTTTTGATGTAGGCTATCATCAATACGATGCTTATTACATTCAACCTGAGCAATTACAGTTTAATTTAATTGCGTTTCCTTTTAGTCAGGTTGCCTACTCTAGGGGGGCAACACAATCGGATGGTTTTTTCAAAGGAAAATTTAGTCGCAATTTCGTGGACGGGTTTCGATACACTATTCAGGCACAAACCATTCGCCAACTGGGCGTAGCAAGGCAGTATCCACATCAAAGGCTGGAGCAAGCAGCCGTAGGCACTGGGCTTTGGTGGGACGCACCTAGCGGAAATTACGATGGATTTCTTTATTTTACTTCCAATAGCACGCAAGCTGAGGAAAATGGTGGTGTCATCACACCGCCAGTGGTGAGCGATGGAGCGATTGGAGGTGTTAGCCCTCAAACTGCTACGGTCTTTTTGCCCGATAGAGCCAGCACACGCCATGCACATAAGACCGTTGGCTATCTACAACAGTTAAAATTATTTCAAAACGATTCCATTCCGAAAGAGAGTGAAAGAAGTTTTACCGCTACACACAAGGTTGAGCTGCAATTTAATAGCTACAAATTTTCTGATAACTTCGATTTAACAGGAGAAAATGCTCGTCGTGCTTATTACGGCGACCTTTTTACTGATTCCAGGGGTCTGAGAGTCTTCATAAGGCATAATATGCTCCAAAACACCTTTCAACTCAGCACTTTCCGAAAAGCAACACAACAAAAAGATGAAATTGCTACTGAAAAAGATAGAATCCAAGTGGGACTAACGCATAAAATTCACTTTTTGGAGCAAGACGGCTTAGACACTGTACTCAATAATTTACTGCTTACCGGTAGAATTGATTTTCGTTTGAAGAATAGAATACAACTCAACACTTATGGGCATTTGGATTTTCTGGACAATAGAGGTGATTTTCGTTTGAGGGGTGATTTATTGCTAGATGTTAGAAAAATTGGCCAACTTTCTGCTACATTCATCAATCAGGCTTATCAACCATCATTGGTACAAGACCAATTTTATGTTTCACAAAGAAGCGTTTGGAACAACAATTTTAAAAAGACATTTGAAACCAGCCTACAAGGTAATCTGTCATTACCAGTATTAAAATTGACCTTTTCAGGAGCTAATCATTTAATTAGCAATTATATATACTTTGATGCTGATTCAAAACCTAAACAACTAGACGCTTTGCTGAATGTGATTCAACTCACTATCCAGCACCAACTAAAGATTGGAATTATACATTTTCATAATATTTTAACTTCTCAGGCAACAAATCAAGCTATTTTCCGTACACCAAACTGGTTCACAAAACACTCTTTATTCGTAGAGAGTGCATTGTTCAAAAAAGTGCTTGAATTTCAAATAGGGATGGATTTAAGAATGAATCAAAGTTACTTGGCTAATTACTATCAGCCACTTATAGGTCAATTTCAGTTGCAGGAAAATCAAGCAATTGCATTTTATCCAATGCTTGATGCTTTTCTCAATTTGAAAGTGAATGACCTTCGTTTCTTCTTGAGAACAGAAAGTTTAGTTAATGTTATTCAACCAGAAAAATTATACTACGAAGTAGCTCAATATCCCTATCCCTTGTATTACTTTCGTTTTGGTTTGGACTGGCGTTTTGTTAATTAATTTTATTGTTTTCAAAATATTATATTATATCATATTATTTCACGATATTTGAGTTAAGTTAAGTCGAGTAATAGCAATGAAGTACAACTAGCAATTATCTACCCACGAATTAACACACATCTAAAAGTACATTATCCACCCTTCAAATTTTAAATAAAACATTGCTTTTTATCTTGAGTCAAAGATTAAAAGGCATTGCACCTCTACCCAACTAGTTTGCTCAATGTTCACGTCTTAACAATGGGTAATACTAACTTTTTTATTAAAGTGGTATAGCCTATTTAGGGTTGGATTCTTTTATTCCTTATTGTTAAATAAATAGTTTTTTATCTATGAGAGTAGTACTACTATTGACCATGCTTTGCTTTCTAGGGTTTACAATACCCGAAGAGTCAAGCCATCGCTTATCCGTACCTCAACTGGAGGAACAAGTAAGCGACAACGATCCACCTAACTTAATTTGCAGAAGTAGGGGTAATCTATCCGTGAACGGAAACATCATTACCATTACCGATTTACAAGTTAGGAATGTAGGATTTTCAACCAGTAGCGTTAGCTATGTGGGATACTATTTATCGCTCGACCAAAACTTCACGACGAGCGATATTTATTTAGGACAAGATTATGTGAAGGGTTTAGCACCAAGTGAAATCAGTGTAGAAGATTTTATGATTGACATTAGCACTATGAATATTCCAACTGGCGAATATTTTGTAGGCATTATTGTAGATCATTTAGACAACGTTCGGGAAACTTCCGAACTAGACAACACTTGCTTTTGGGAAACGCCAAAAGTGGTAGTGGGTGGAAAACCAGACTTAACCTGCGCTGAGGTAGGCGAAATTGAGTGCGAAGGCAATCGCATACACATTACATGGGCAAATGTCAAAAATATTGGTAATGCACCTGCTGGAGCAAGCAAAAGTGGCTTCTATCTTTCTTCCAATAATATTCTTTCTACGGATGATATTTTTATTGGAGAACTCGCTGTTTCCCCGTTATTACCCGGTGAAAAAGAAATGATGCCCTCATTAGACGTTGATTTAGATACGGTAAATATTCCAAATGGCGACTATTTCATTGGATTTATTGTGGACTACAAAAATGAAGTAGCAGAGTCTAATGAAAACAACAATAGAGAATGTCTTTTTGACAAGAAAATCAAAGTCAATAAATTACCAGCAGGTAAACCCAACTTGGCTTGCAAAGACAGAGGGGAACTTAAATTTGATGCAGCTAGTCTAACAGTAGCTGTTACTGGTACCAGAATACAGAACTTTGGCACTGCACCTGCTGATGCTAACAAAGTTGCTTATGTGCTTTCTAAAGATTTGACTTTCAATACAGAGGATGTAATTATTGCAGTTAGAGACTTAGGAGCATTAGCATCTAATGAGGAACAAACGCTAAGTCCAGTAGAAGTGAATTTGACAAGTTTGAATTTACCTAGTGGTACTTATTATGTAGGAGTCTTGATTGACTATACCAATCTGGTAGAAGAATCCAACGAAAACGACAACAACACTTGCTTTTGGGAAAATCCTAAAATCATCATTCCGCAAGCGGGTAAGCCAAATTTGACATGCAAAGATAAAGGCGAAGTGATTGTACAAAACAGCACTTTAGATGTTTACCTTGGCTGGACAACCGTCATCAATAACGGTAACGCTAGAGCAGGCAGAAGCCAAATCGGTTTCTATCTTTCTACTGACCAAACCTTTACAACAAACGATATTTTATTCGCTACCGCTGATGTACCTGAATTAGCACCAGGCGAATCTTTTATGATTGCCGACAACGGCATCCGAAGAAACTTAACCAGTTTAGGTCTAGCACCTGGCACTTATTTCATTGGTGTTATCATTGATTACAGAAATCAAGTAGAGGAATCCAACGAAACGGATAACGCCACTTGTTCTTGGGACGAGCCACGTGTTTTCATTCCGCAAGCAGGCAAGCCAAACTTGACATGCAAGGATAAAGGTGAGGTAATTATCAACAACAACACTTTAGATATCACACTTGGCTGGACAACAGTCATCAACAATGGTAACGCTAGAGCAGGCAGAAGCCAAATCGGTTTCTATCTTTCTACTGACCAAACCTTTACAACAAACGATATTTTATTCGCTACCGCTGATGTACCTGAATTAGCACCAGGTGAATCTTTTATGATTGCTGACAACGGCATCCGAAGAAACTTAACCAGTTTAGGTCTAGCACCTGGCACTTATTTCATTGGTGTTATCATTGATTACAGAAATCAAGTAGAGGAATCCAACGAAACGGACAACGCAACTTGCTCTTGGGATGAGCCACGTGTATTCATTCCACAAGCAGGCAAGCCAAACTTGACGTGCCTTGAACGTGGTAACTTAAATGTAAATGGTACAAGTTTCACTATCAGTAATTTACGAGTAACTAATAATGGTAATGCTACCGCAGGCGCAAGTAAAATAGGTATTTACCTATCTAGCGACCAAACTTTCACTACGGGTGATTTCTTGGTGGGTACGTTAGACATTCCAGCTTTAAATGCAGGTCAAGTACTTACGGGTAATTTTAGTGGCAACGCAAATGGAGTAACTCCAGGAGATTATTTTGTAGGTTTTATTGTGGATTACACGAATGTTGTGGCAGAATCCAACGAAAACGACAACAATACTTGCTTTTGGACAACACCAAAAGTTAATATTGAAGCACCGAAACCAGACTTAGCTTGTAGAGAAGTAGGTCATTTAACTGTGGATGGCACGAATATAACCATTAGCAACTTTAGAGTATCAAACACAGGTGGTTCTATTGCAGTAGCTAACAAAGTTGGTTTATATCTTTCTGGCGACCAGAATTTTACCACTGGCGATTTCCTAATTGGTATTATAAATGTTCCAGCATTGAATCCAGGTCAAGTATTTACAGGCTCTTTCAGCACAAATGTTGCTGGCTTAAACTTACCAGCAGGTGATTACTTTGTAGGTATCATTATTGATCCTTTCAATGAAGTACATGAAAGCAATGAGCATAACAATACTTGCTTCTTCAACCAGCCGAAAGTGCATATTCCTGCACCTAAGCCAAATTTGACTTGTAAAGAAGTAGGACATTTGACCGTCAACGGTACTAACGTTACCATCAGCAACTTTAGAGTAACCAATAATGGTGGCTCAACCTCCAATGCAACTACTGTCGGTATCTATCTTTCTGGCGACCAAAACTTTACCACTGGTGATTTCTTAGTCGGTACAGTGAATTTGCCCAAGTTAGATCCTAATCAAATCTTTACAGGTAATTTTAGCATCAACGTAGCGAACTCGAATGTTTCGGCGGGTGATTACTTTGTAGGTATCATTATTGATCCGAGCAACAACATACATGAAATAAACGAGCACGATAACACTTGTTTCTTCAATCATCCTAAAGTGCATATTCCTGCACCTAAGCCAAATTTAACTTGTAGAGAAGTAGGACATTTGACCGTCAACGGTACTAACGTTACCATCAGCAACTTTAGAGTAACCAACAATGGTGGCTCAAATTCCAATGCAACTACTGTGGGTATCTATCTTTCTAGCGACCAGAATTTTACCACTGGCGATTTCTTAGTCGGTACTATCAATTTGCCTGCTTTAAATCCAGGTCAGGTCTTTACAGGCTCTTTCAGCGTAAATGTGGCAAACTCAAACGTACCAGCAGGTGATTATTTCATCGGGCTTATCATTGACCCTCAAGATAAAGTCCATGAAACCAATGAGCATGACAACTCTTGCTTCTTCAATCATCCTAAAGTGCACATTCCTGCACCTAAGCCGAATTTGACGTGCAAGGATAGAGGAGAAATTAGTGCTTCTGGTTCTACGATTAGAATTTCTTGGGTAAAAATAGCAAACATGGGTGGTTCAACCG
>CALDYY010000101.1 GCA_937944245.1 uncultured Saprospiraceae bacterium
TGGCATTGATTTTTGTCGCTTGTTTTGTTCGCTTTTAATTTGTCTATTATGAAATGGAGTCTCTTTACCCTATTTTTTATTTTTTCCTGTACTTTACTTTCTGCACAGTCAACTTGGCAACTTAAAAAAAGTAGTGACGGCATTAAGGTGTACTATCGCGATGCAGAAAATTCTAGTATTAAAGAACTCAAAATAGAAGCTACTTTCAAAACAGCGCTGTCTAATTTAGTAGGTTTTCTTTATCAAATAAACGATTATCCAGAATGGGTGTATAGCTTTTCCGATGCTCGATTAGAAAAACAGGTGAGTGAAAAAGAAATTTACTACTATGGTTTAGTGGACTTCCCTTGGCCACTCTGGGATAGAGACTATTTTGCCCATAGCACGATTCATCAAGATGACAAGACAGGTAAAGTAACCATCACGTCAAAAGCCGTACCCGATTACAAACCCACTCAGAAAGGCATTGTACGCATCAAGGATATGAACATCAAATGGGAGTTAACGCCAAAAGAGAATGGCACAGTAAAAGTGCTTTACTATCTTAAATCTGACCCAGGTGGGGATATTCCTGCATGGGCAATCAATATGGCACTAGATAAAGGTCCGCTCCAGACAATCACCCAACTTCGCCAACTCGTTCAGCAACCTGATAAAAAACTAGCTGCGCTTTCGTTTATTGATGATTTTGAAGGGCGCAAATAGCTAAAACTTTACCTTCCTAGAGTGCTGTACTATATGGTTAAAAGAATGCTTTCTTTTTCTAAATGCAATAATTGGTTGAAAGCCGTTTCATCTTCTTTATTTTTGATAAAAGGTTTAATGGCTTGATAAATCGTATCTGTTGTTTTTTCTAATATCATTATCAAGCCGTCAATGTGTGTTACAGATTGGTTAGCATCCTTGCTAGACAAGTAGCCATTAAAACTTCTGATACACTGACTATCTAAAATGACCTCTAATATTCTATTAAGGACTACTTGTACTTAATGGTCAAATCAAACTTTTTAGATGCTCCAATTTTCGTAGGAGCTTCTAATGTAACGGTGTTATTTTCTATACTGGCATTGGAGTTGTTGACGTTTTTTACCTTATTCGGAACGTGAACAATGTATTTGTAATCTATGTAAGTGCTTGTAAACATGGGTGCCATAGGTCCTAATTCTTCTAGTATATCAGCTGGATTACTTTCTGGCTTACGGATACTAAATTCTCCCTTTTTCAACTGATAAGCTGGCGTACTGCCACTCATTAGTTGCATCATAGTATTCATCATCTCATTATCTTCCTGTTCTATTCTTTCTTGCCCTATTAATGCTCCCAACGAATTAAACCAGTTGCTCGACGCGCTCATTTCTTTATCGTTCTTAAATTGCTCTATAAATCCAATATTATAAGCACCTTTATCTTTATTGATGCGCACTCGAACTTTCATTTTCATTAAGGACTTCACGTATGTTTTTTGTTCAGCGGTCCAACTTGGGTCGTCTTCTAATGCTTGCATTGAAAATCCTCCTGGAAATTTTTCTCCAGCCATTGATTCCATCAGCGTAATCATGTCAAAAGTAGTATCCAGTAATTCATACTGAAATAAACGCAGCATAAAATCTTTTCCAGCATTATTTGCCTCATATTCACTTTCATCCATTAGTGTTTCTTGATCTTCTCGCATTATAATCTGCTCATTATTTTCTATCCGTTCTATGTTTTCCTCCACCATTCTAGTGGAATCAAATTCGAGGCTATCCAAATTCGATAAATTGCCGAATTGATCCTTCATATTTGCGAAGGAGGCGAAATAGCTAACATCCACGCTGATTTCTCGGCGCAAACTACCGTCTTTGTTAATCCATATTTCTTCAGTAGTGGAACAACTAGAAAGGGAAATCAACATGACGAATAATAAAAAAGGGAAATACTGCATACAATTGTTGGTTTAATGATGAAATTAAAAAGATGACACAATATATACAAAATTAATCATGTGCGATTACATTTTTTGAGTAATTAATGCATGAATTGATTCAAATATTTTACTTATGTTACAATAAATTTGACCAAACTTCCTTTGGCAAATGTTTCATTACCCCTTTTAATCCCCAAAAAACACAACCTTTCACTTAAACGTTCCTAAAACATAATTTTTCTTTACCTTAGTACAAAAATTAGCATGAAGCAGTACCACGATTTACTGACGCATATTTTGGAAAATGGAACGCCCAAGAGCGACCGTACAGGAGTTGGCACGCGTAGTGTATTTGGTTATCAAATGCGTTTCGATTTACAGCAGGGGTTTCCGCTATTGACTACTAAGAAGTTACATGTTAAGTCTATTATACATGAATTACTTTGGTTTTTAAAAGGCGATACTAATATTGGCTATCTCAAAGAGCATGGCGTGCGCATTTGGGATGAATGGGCAGATGAAAACGGCGACCTAGGACCAATTTATGGCAAGCAATGGGTGCGCTGGGAAACCAAAAATGGCAATACTATCAACCAAATTGAACAGGCAGTAGAGACGTTGAAGCACAATCCAGATTCACGTAGGATTATTGTTAATGCTTGGAACGTAGCCGACTTGCCCGATATGGCACTTTCGCCTTGCCATGCCCTGTTTCAATTTTATGTTGCGGATGGAAAACTATCTTGTCAGCTATATCAGCGTTCGGCAGATGTGTTTTTGGGTGTGCCGTTCAATATTGCTTCCTATGCGCTGTTGACGATGATGATGGCGCAAGTGTGCGATTTGCAGCTAGGGGAGTTTATTCATACCTTTGGAGATGTTCATTTGTACAACAATCATGTAGAACAGGCTCACTTACAGTTAAGTAGAACGCCTAGAACGTTACCTACTATGAAGCTGAACGCAAAAGTAAAAGATATTTTTTCTTTTCAATTTGACGACTTTGAATTACTTAATTACACACCTTACCCTAGTATAAAAGCGAGTGTAGCAGTGTGATAGCTACATCTGCATCATTCATCAATAGAATGATGCAGATGTAATGTTTGAATTTCTCGTTTTCAGATTAATATTCTAGCGCTCTCGGCAACTCTTTTGCTTCGGCAACCCACTTTTCTACTTCCTTCAAAGAAGGTGTTCTTCGCACCAATTTTTTCTCGGCGTTTACTTCCTCCATTTTTGCTGTTAAATTATCAGGTCTCCTCTGTGCCAATTCTGGTACAGTATCCACTCCTGCTGCTTCCAAAAGTTCGGCATACTCTTGTCCAACGCCAGTGATTCTAAACAAGTCTGCCATATTAGCAAACCGCAGGATTAACTTTGGTGAAATACCAGTGGATTCTGATAGCTCACTTCTTTGCTTTGGCGTTTTTGTTCCTTCTAGTAACTTATCTGTGTTATTAATGCCTGCGTTGCGAAGTTTTTCCCCCATGACTGGTCCGATTCCTTCAATTTCTTCAATTTTGTAGTTTGCCATAAAAGCTGATTTTTATTTGTTTAACCCCTACTCGTAAGGCTTTTCGGTATCGCCTCGTTTATTTAAGTTGTTTCTGAACTCAACTATTTCATGTCAAAACTATTAAACTTTTTACAAAAAATAAAAATTGTTTATCAAAGGCAATTTTATTGGGCATTAACTACTAAAATCAATATATATTGTATAAATTTAACAAGTAGGCTATTTTTAGGCAAACCAATATAACTTGTCTTAAATTCAAATGTTTGAGAAGCAGTACAGAATGCTACCAAGTTTCAATTCCATAATGGTACAATTCAAATTATTTGTATCACCTCGCGATAAATGGTACAGAAATACGTTTCAATTCCATAATGGTACAATTCAAATGAGCAGGACGACAGAGGTGTGTTCGTGCGAGAAGAAAAGTTTCAATTCCATAATGGTACAATTCAAATCTAATTATTCAATGAAATTTTCCTCTAGTTCTGAATGTTTCAATTCCATAATGGTACAATTCAAATCTCTGTCAAATCACCATAGAGCGAAAGAATTGCGCTGTTTCAATTCCATAATGGTACAATTCAAATGCACGTTTTCAAAGTCCAAAACTTGTGCAAATTGTAGTTTCAATTCCATAATGGTACAATTCAAATCTGGTTCACACGTCGTGTGTTTCCCACAGCGTAATGTGTTTCAATTCCATAATG
>CALDYY010000102.1 GCA_937944245.1 uncultured Saprospiraceae bacterium
AAGTAATTATGTGGAATTGAATCCATATCGCTATCCAGCACATATTCTACGGTTGAGTTTGTGACCAAAAGTTTTAAACGATGCACACACCACAAGATTACAAGCAAGAAAATCTTGCCACAGTAAAGGATTTTTTACAAAAAAATGCCTTTGGCATTCTCATCAATAAGACTGAAAACAGGTATTGGGGAACGCATATTCCATTGGAATTAGGAGTGGATGAGCAAGGCAACGATGTGCTTTACGGACATATTTCCAAAGCAAATCCACAGTGGAAATACTTTGATGCCGAAGAAGAGATCTTAGCTATTTTCCCCGGTCCGCACACATATGTTTCCGCTTCTTGGTACGACCATGAAAATGTTTCCACATGGAATTATGTGGCAGTGCATGTGTACGGTAAATTGGCTGTGTTATCGGAGGCAGAGGTTATGCAATCCTTAAGACGACTGATGGATAAGTACGAGGCTACTTCTGAGCATCCAGTGGATTGGGAGAAACTATCTCCACGTACTTTGATGCAAGCCAAAGGTGTCGTTGGATTTAAAATTGTCATTACGGACATCCAAGCAACTTACAAACTTTCACAGAATCGGCATGATAAAGACTATCAGAATATTATTTCGGAGTTAGAAAAGCGAAATGATTTTGATGATGCTGCTGTTGCCAACATAATGCGAGATAATCGAGCATAAAGTTAAGGTGAAGAGGCAAATTTAATTCACCTCTTCACTATCTACAAGACTGTTATTGTCTTTGAATGACTAGCTTCTTGCTTGTAATGCCTTGATTAGAAACCACCCTTAGAACATAAATGCCATTATTGAACACAGCAACGTTCAACTCCATACGAGGACTTACATTTCGCACTTGTTGAATAAGTTGACCTTGCAAATTGAAAATTTGAATTTGCTGAATGTTATCTACTGAGCCACCAAATTCAATATTAACTAAATTAGTAGCTGGATTAGGGTAAATTTTAATTTGCGTTTCCAGTTCAACTTCTTTTGTATTAACCGTAGCATCTTCACTAATGACAATGTTGAAGGCAGGTGTTCCAACCCAGCCACCTTGGGCATCCTTAATGATGAAACGAAATTCGTCGCCGCGTACATTGCTGCCGTCATGCTCATAGGCGATGCGGAAACCATCAACATCTTGCTGCGTGAAAGTATCGCCTACCGCCATTACTGCACCTGCTCTGAAAAGTTGACCATGTTTGGGTGTAGTAACTAATTGAAAAATAATTTCCGCCGAAGTGTTATCCACATCGTCTGCAAGTAAATTTTCGCGCCAAATCTGGCTTCTAGCAGCAGGTGGAGTAAATAGCGTATCATTTTTGAGCAAAAACGGCGCATTTAACTGAATGTTGGCACAAGACTGCAACGACCAACGATTAATATTACCGCCAGCACCAAAGCCCGCCTCTTTCACGCGGAAGCGCAATTTCCAATCGCCCTTTAAGTTTTCGCCATTGAATACTTGAAGCGAACTCACTGGACGTTGCTGAATACCTGCCACTGGCGGACAGGTAATGGCATCAGGTGCTTGGCTTGAAAAACCCAAATTAAATTGGGTGGTACTGCCGCAAAGATTGTCAAACAAAATAGCTTGCGTGCCTTTAGGGCTAATCAATGACATTTCAATAAATCGAACAGGTTGGTAACTCCCCACCACGATAGGTACACTCAAATCGGTAATTACCCCATCATCCTCAATCTTGATAACGGATTCTACCGTTGGTCTTCCTGTTCCTGAAATCTGGACTGCAGTGGCTTGCTCATAGGTTTTGCAGCTTACATTAATCGTTTGAAAGGCACTAGGGATGCTATAAGCCCCCGCACCACATTCATTGATTGGTCGGATTCGCCAAAAATAAATTGTGTTTTCATCTAAAAAAATATTTGGACGAATCTCTGTGGCATTTAAGTTGTTAGCAGAAAAGATGGTGCTATTGCCAAAAGCGGGGCTAGTAGCCAGTTCAAAATCATAGCTTGTTGCATTTTCAGCATCTGTCCAAGTGAAAGTAGTTGTACCAAAGATACCTCTAGTGTTGTCCTCTGGAGCAAGCAGCAGCAAATCGTTAAAATTATTGCTTACCAATTCCAATTCTAATGGTTGTAAAATCGTATCATTTCCTACAATAGCCTGAATTTGAAGTTGTTGCAAACTAGAAAAACCAATGTCATTCACTTCAAAGCTAAGTTGGCTGCGTTGTCCAATATTAACTGTACTTGGGCTGAATCTTGCGGTGATGCCTTCGGGCAAGTTAGGTATGCTTAATCTAGCCTCGCCTTGTGCTCCACCAAAGCCAGTAATCAAAAGGCTCACTGCGCTACTATTTGGCAAGCATAATTTTTGATAGAATGGTTGAGCTTGCACTGCAAAACTTGCTTTGGTAGCTGGTGCGATATTGAAATTATTATCCGAAATATCAAAGAAAATGTTGTCTGCTGCTTCTACTCTAATTCTTGCTCTTGCCGTGATAGCATCGGGAATGACTACATTTTCTTGACCATCGTTAAGCGTGTTTTCAATCAACGTAAACGGATAAGTCATACCGCCATCAATAGACAATTTGATATTGACACGTTGGCAGTTCACCCTAGCATTTGTGGTATTGGCAACCTCCCATTGTACAGACTGAATGCTACCTGCTTCCCAAGTATTAATCATGTCATTAGGTCGTGTTACGCGGAAAGGTCCTGCAGTAGCATCCGCTCTGAATCTAACTTCTTCCCAAACAGTTGCGCTCACTTGTGGGTTATTGTCTCGAACTGTACACCTGAAAGTGAAATTCCTATCATAAGTAGGCAATACCTCTGAATTCGTATTGGTATTGGTAATAATATTATTCAGTCGAGGAAATACGCGCGTTGGCGATGTATTGGGTGCAAAAGAGCGAAAAGTAGGCGCATTACCACGAGGATCGCCAATATCTGATATAAGTGGTTCAAGATTAAATTGTTCCCAGCAGTAGGTAAGTGGGTCGTTATCTTCATCCGTAGCCACTGCCGTCAATTCAAATGGGGTACTAATGGGAATGAAAAAATTATTGCGATAAGGTAATGTTAAAACAGGAATGCGATTGCCTGTTGGTTCAACTGTGCCACAAGTGCTATTGCTAATCTGAAAAAACATTTCTTCTACTGAACCTCCATGAAAATAAGGGTCTGGATTGTTTTGTATATTTTGTGAACCACAAGTACCAGAATAGGACATGATGGTTGAACCCGAACCAGGTTCATAAGCAGAGGATGAACTTAATTGCCCCAAAGCATCTGGGCAGTTACTCCAACTATGTTGCGCACTGAACTGATGCCCTACCTCATGGGCAAGCACTCTTAATGTTGCTATCATCAAATTACCTCCACTATCCATACACGATGCACCTGCCATTTTGTTGTTTCGACAAAGAGAACCTAGCTGAGCTACGCCAGCAGCAGTGCCCTGACCTCGACAAATAGTAAAAGTGTGTCCTATGTCGTAAGCATCATTGGCAATAAATCGAGGAAAGGCATTGACATTTGTCCCGATGATGTTACCTACATTTTCGGGCTGGGTATATGGGTCGGCATTAGCATCTAAAAAAATGAGGTCTTCGGTTTGTGGTACAATTTGAAAGCGAACGCCTATGTCTGTCAAAAAAATGAGGTTCATCTGGTTAACTACTGTGGTTATGGCAGCCAATACCCGTTCCTTTGTACCGCCATTGCGCGCTGAAAATTCTCCTGTGGCAGATACCGCTAATCGGTAAACCCGTAAATCTTTATTATTATTTCGACTTTCTAGGTCGGCAGCTTGTTCTTGTTGAAGATTTCTAGCAATTTGTTCTGCTACGCCACACTCAAAATGCTGGTGCATAGGATTTTGTGAATCGTGAGCAAAATAAACAATAGCATGGTTATTCAATTCCGTAGGCTCAATATGAACTGTTCCTTGAGGGGTCTTGATGATAGCATAAAAGCCATTAGGGGCATGACTTAAACGAGCAATGATTTTTCCCGATTGAGGGTCAAGACCTTGATAGGTTTTAATGCTAGGATATTTTGTCGCCAATGTTGGATGTAGCACCAATGATTCCTCTACATAGAGTTGCAATTGCTCGCTATTTGGTAGTGGGAAACTTAACTTTACTTTGTTTTTATGGAGTGTTGGAAGAAGCTGCTGTGTCAGTTGTCGCTCGTTGAGTTCCACAACTCGAAATTCTTTTAGCATCGGTTGGGAAATATCCGCAGAGACATCCGTCCAAAACTGCTGCGTATTAGCTTCTCCAATAAAAAATAAGCCAAAAATTAGTAAGAAGAGTGATCTCATTGCTCTATTTTGTTTTTATGATAATGTGTTTTTAACCTTATAAGGTAAACGATATAAAATGAATGGTTAAGATATTTACTTTTGCCATCTTTGGGTATAATTTCTTCAACGATTAACGAAATTTTAATGAAAATAGACATTCTCGCCATTGGTGTTCATCCTGATGATATTGAATTGAGTTGCAGTGGCACACTACTTAAGCACATTCAACAGGGTTATAGTGTAGGCTTGCTGGACTTAACTCAAGGGGAATTAGGGACGCGTGGCACACCCAAGTTGCGTTTGGAAGAAGCAGAAACAGCTAGGATGATGATGGGCGCACATTTTCGCCTCAATCTCGGTATGGCAGATGGTTTTTTTGAAGTATCCAAAGAAAATAAATTAAGCATCGTTCAGGTCCTGAGAACTTATCAACCCACCATTGTACTCGCCAATGCTTTGCGCGACCGTCACATAGATCATGGGCGCGCAGCGCAACTCATTCACGATGCTTGTTTTCTTTCGGGTTTGCAAAAGATAGCCACTTCTGACGACAGTGGCAGACCACAGGAACGCTGGCGACCAAAAGCGGTGTATCACTACATTCAGGATTATCATTTGCCACCCGATTTCGTGGTAGATATTTCGGAGGTGATGGAACAAAAAATAGCTTTAATTCAAGCCTTTCACTCGCAATTTTATAATCCCGATTCCAGAGAATTAGAAACCCCGCTTACAGGCAGCGATTTCTTTGAGTTCATCAAAGCAAGGGCTAAAGAATATGGCAGACCAGCAGGCTTTTCTTATGCAGAAGGCTTTCAGGTGCAAAGAACGATTGGCGTAAGAAATTTACTTAATCTGGTATAAATGTTAAAGTTCCTAATTTTATATTTATTGCAGGCAACTCTTGGCACATTTTTGACACACTATTCGTATATTAGATAGTGATTATTTAACGTCTTAAACTTAGATTAACTATGAAGAGGCTAATGTTATTTTTCCTCCCCTTGCTGTTATTTTCTGCTTGCTCTAAAGATTTTGGAACAATCAAAGTAACCTACCAAAAGGCAACAGCCATCTACGGCAATTTAGAAGAAATTAGAAATACACCATTGGTGGGAGCAGCCCAAGCGAATATTGAAAATCCAGGTAAAATTTTTGTCTCCGACCAATTTTTATTGATTGGCGAAGAAGGAAAAGGTATTCATGTGTTGGATAACACCAATGCAGAAGCACCAAAGCCGCTATACTTTATGAACATCCCAGGCAACAGAGAATTTTTTGTAAAGGACAATACCATCTATGGCGAAAGCTACTACGATGTGGTGAAAATTGATATTAGCGACATCACTGCGCCAAAGTTGGTATCAAGATTAAAAAACGCATTTTTGGCAGACGAAGTGCTCAATAATAAAGGAGAAGCCCTTGTGGGTTTTGATTTTCAGGAAGTTACAGAAGAAGTAGCATTAGGTAGTCCAATTCATCAGCAAGCTAGCGAAAATAATATCGTTTATTTTAATCATATCAACTCCATCATCCCGCCTTCTGCTGTACCAGCCTCTTTTGCTGGCAATAGCAACAGCACTTCAGGTACTGTGAACAGGATAACAACTTACAAAGACTTTGTCTATTTCATCAGTTTCCAGAAAATTACTACTTTTCAAGATAATGGACAGCTAGCATTAATGTCTTCTACCTCTGTAGGTAATGGCGATATGGAAACTATCTTTACTAAAGACAACCAGCTTTATATTGGCGCGAGAAGTTCCATGCTCATTTTAGGATTGGAAAATCCAGAACAGCCACAGATGGTAGGTTTTTTCTCACACCCCAACTCTTGCGACCCAGTTTATCCATATGAAGATGTTATTTATTTAACGCTTCGTTCTGGTGATTTTGGTGGATGCTTTGGCGACCAAAACGCACTTTGGGTGCTTGAAGCAACGTCATTAAACAACAATGTTGGCGGTTGGCAAGTAAACCAAAACATTAGGACTTTACAACAAATTGACATGAAAAGTCCATTTGGTATGACAATGATTGGTGATAAGTTGTATGTAGGCGAAGGTGCTAATGGCTTAAAAATATTTGATGCAACCAATAGAAGAAATTTATCCTTATTGAGTTGGGATAAATCTGTGCAGGCATATGACATTATCCCGCATCCATCGCGCACCGACCTTATTTTAATTGCAGGACCAAGAGGACTAGGACAGTACAAAATCAGCAATAATAATGGTTTTGATTTACTAAGTTGGGTGGGCTATTAATCCATAACATCAATTCTGAACAATAAGAGTAATACTAAATATTCAAGATTTAGTATTGCTCTATTCTCTTCGATAAGCTATGATAAAAAAGGCACTTCTATCGTTATGTCTATTTTTTGCGCTAAATACGGTTTTCGCACAAAATCACGAAAAAGCCTTCTTTTACTATAAAGATGGTTCCGTTTTCGTTGGTGAAATTGTGGAAGAAAACTTTAGGAATACCCGATTATTGCTTGTAACGGGCGATACGATTACACTGGACAACTATTTTGTGAAGAGAAGTTGGCGCGATTTGCTCAGTTTCCCCAACGGAAAATTTCACTTTACCAAAGGATTCTTCATTTCTTACTGGCAAGGAGGTGCGATTGCTGGAGCTAATCAATTTAGCGCAAGTACTCACACAGAAATGATATTGGGTTACCGCTTCAATGCTCAATGGGCTTTGGGGGGAGGCTTGGGGATTTATAGTAATGAAGTTGGTTTAGACCCAGTAACTAATGGCTTTCGTACTCAAGATGCCAGTTGTTTTAACTTTTATGCCTATGGCAGATATTATCCTTGGGAAAAGAAAATTCGCCCATTTGCTGCGCTAAAAGTAGGATTAGGTTCTCCCATAGGGTGGGCAAACTCCTTGGAAAGTAAAGTGCATATTCAGCCCGGTATAGGGTTGAGCTTTCCTTCTAAGAGAAGCGCGCGCATTGTCCTTTCCTTAAATCAATATCTTCAATACTTTCAGGGAAATCAATTTAATACCGATATTTTCAATAATCCTGTTTCGTTCGACTACAATATCTGGCTTAATAGAACCGTCCTTAAATTCGGAGTAGAATTTAAGTGATTACAATATAACCTATTTTTTTCAAGAGGAACAACGTTTATTTGCTATTTGCCAAGTGCAAACATCAACTTTTGGCTTTTGCTAGGATTTCAAAAGTGCGCTCTAAGCGATTGCCTTGTTCGTCCACCAGTGTTAATAAGTGTACACCTGCTTGTGGCTGCAATGCCATTCGATGAAAATGCTGAGTTGTACCGATGTACGTTTCGTCTAAATGCCAGTGAATCAAATTATTAGGATTTCTATGCGCCACAGAAAAGACAGTGCTGCTTAATGTACCATCAAAATCCACAGGCACATAAATTTTAGCAAAATTTTTAGGGTAAATAAATTGCATGGGCATAGTTGCATCCGCTGCTTGCAGACAATCCGTTCTAAACGGCGGCGCTACCTTGTAACTTGGATTTTTAGATTTAAAATAATGCTCCTCCACAGGTGGCAACACAAACCAAGATTCATGCACCATAGCGTTAGTGGCTTGGCAATCGCTATGCACTTGCCAAGTTCTTGTGCTGTCCAAATGTAGCGTTTGGTGGTAGGGACAAGTTTTTAAATGCACGGCTGTTGTAGGTGTCCATACGGTATCTACTTCACAAATAGGCGTTGGACGATAGCCACTTTGCCGACAAATTGCCATCTGCATCATTTCATCATAAGGTGGGTCAAACCAATGCGTAGCACTAGGCAACTGATTGAATATATCAAACAAAATAGGGGCTGCTGTTTGTACACCAATTAGTCCTGGACGACCTTCACCATCGGCATTACCCACCCATATACCCACGGCGTAGCGCGTATCTACGCCTACCGCCCACGCATCGCGAAAGCCATAACTCGTACCTGTTTTCCATGCGATACGTCGCCCAGATTGAAAGCGTTGCCATTCCCCCTCGGAGTTGGGGCGTTCCACTTCGCGCATCGCATCCAAAGTGAACCAAATACTGCTTGCTTTGAAGTGAGAAGGCGTGTTGTTTAACTTTGTTTTGGTAGGAAACTGATTTTTCAAAAACTGTAAATCCCTGAAATCTTGAGGATTGTATTTGCCATTTTGCGGAGCATAGTGTAGAAGCGTTCTTGCCATACTTGCATAAACGCTGGTAATATCTTGTAAAGTAGCTTCTGCACCGCCTAGCACTAGAGTTAATCCGTAGTGTGTAGGTGGTTTATTGATAGTTTTGAAGTTCAGTTGTTGCAATTTAAAATGAAATTTCTCCAATCCATATTGCTGTAAAAGCAAGATGATAGGAATATTCAAAGAGCGCACCAATGCTCGCTTAGCAGTAACTGCCCCATCATATTTACCTAGAAAGTTTTCAGGCTTATAGCCTCCGATTTGCGAAGGAATATCCGATACTAGGCTAGTGGGGATAATGCTACCTTCATCCAACATAGCTGCATATAGCAAAGGTTTTATTACACTTCCCGTACTTCGAGGAGCGGGAACAATATCTACAAATTCTTGATTTTCAGCACCAGTACCTTCTATATTACCTACATAAGCCAAGATATTACCTTTTTCAACATCCGCTACAATAATAGCAGCATTGTGAATAAAATTATTGGCTAGTTGTACATGATGTCGCTTCACAATGGCATTCACTTCTTGCTGTATTCGACTATCTATCGTACTTTCAAACCGCGCCTGTTGGCGATTTGATTTTTTAGCTACTCTAGCTAAAAGGTGTGGCGCAAACTGTGGTAAGGGGAGCGGCTTTTCTGGTAAAGGCTCTTCTAATGCCAATTCATAAGTAATGGCATCTATTTTGTCATTTTTATACAACCGTTGAAGCAAGCGATTGCGTTTTTCTAGTAGTGCCTGCCGATTTCTACCAGGATGAATTAAACTTGGACTATTCGGTAACACTGCTAAGGTTGCTGCCTCCGCCCATGACAACAACTCAGGCTGCTTACCAAAGTAACGCCATGATGCTGCTTCAAGACCTACTACATTTCCACCAAATGGCGCATTTGCTGTGTAGTGCATCAAAATTTCAGCTTTCGATTGTCCTATTTCCAACCGAAATGCCAGTGCAATTTCAATAAGTTTATTCCAAATGCTACGCTGTTCCCTGTTTCTCGCCATTCTAATGACTTGCATGGTAATGGTGCTACCACCACTCACCCTTTTGCCGGCTTTCATATTTTGCCAAATAGCCCTCCCCAATCCACGAAAATCTACTCCACAGTGGCGATAAAAACGCTTATCTTCGAAAGCCAAAAGAGCTTGTTCAAATTTTTGGGGAATGCTATCGCTGTAAGGGAAACGCCATTGCCCATCTTTGGCAATCTTAGCTCCCAATAGTTGACCGTTGCTGTCTTCTAACACAACGCTCAAAGGAGCATCGAAAAGAGGACGAGGCAAGGAAAATATGAACCAAATTCCTAGTAAACTAGCACTAAAAAGCCACCATCGGTAGCGATAAATAAATAATCTGGATGAGTTTTTATATGTTTTCAATAATCTTACTTTTTTTCGAGCGTTAAGTAAGCGACCATTTGAATGGATGTATCATTCTGTTTGGCACGAAATAACAAATAAAATCGTCCCATTTACTGATTTAAACTCATTAACATGTACTTAAAGTTTACAAACACTTCACTACTTTTTGTTTTATTCATTTCATCATCTATTGCACAGCAACAAATATCAGGCATTATTAACCAGTATGCAGCAGCTAAAGCTATTGATTACTGCAAAAATGCCATAGTTGTTACTAATATCAATGGTTTTCGAGCCGGCGAAGATATTATTTTGATGCAAATGCAAGGCGCAACTATCGAAGAAGAAAACAACAATGCTTTTGGTACTATCAGGGATATGGGTGCAGCAGGAAAATATGAAAAAGCCAATATTCAGCAAGTGCGAGGCGATACTTTATTCCTTAGAAATAGTTTACTGCATACCTACTTTGTGGAGGGCAATGTACAAGTTGTCTCCTATCCTAAATATGAAAACATAACCATTTCAGACACATTAAAGGCAAAATCTTGGGATGGTAAAACCGGTGGTATTCTTGCTTTTCAAGCCAATACGGTAACGTTAAATGCGCCTATTATTGTCACGGGAGTGGGCTTTAGAGGTGGTGCAACGCAATCGCCAGAAAGTAACTGCACGGGCGGAATAAACAATGCTGCGCGCTTTTTTTACACTATCGGCGATTGGCGAGGCGCTTTCAAAGGCGAGGGCATCAAGTCTATGATTGTCGGTAAAGAATTGGGTAGAGGTGCGTTAGCCAATGGCGGTGGTGGCGGTAATGACCACAACGCTGGTGGTGGTGGTGGTTCAAATGTAGTGCGCGGTGGTGATGGCGGTATTCGACAATTACCATTTTTCACATTATCTTGTCGTGGCGATAACCCTGGTAGAGCAGGCGTTGCATTGAATGCCGTTTCTGATAGAATTTTCATGGGTGGCGGTGGCGGTGCTGGTCATACGAACAATAGCACGAATAAAAATGGTGGAAATGGTGGAGGTATTATCATCATTGAAGCCAATACTTTAGTAGGAAACAATCGTTTAATTGCTGCCAATGGAGCTTCTGCCATGCTCGCTTTGGGTGATGGCGGAAGTGGCGGCGGTGCTGGTGGTGCAGTGGTTTTACTAGCACAAACCATCAATAGTATGCCTTTAGTGGAAGCTAAGGGAGGAAATGGAGCAAGTGTGAATAACAACAATGCAGAAACCTGTTTTGGTCCGGGTGGTGGCGGTGCTGGTGGATATATCCTCAGCAATATCAATAATTTAACCACCGTATTGGATGGCGGAGCATCAGGTCGTTCCACAGCCAGTCCACTCGCCAACTGCAACAACACCAGAAACAATGCACAAGATGGACAAACAGGTCTTGTCGTTGTCTTGGATGCCTTACCCGTCAGTACAACAGTGGCAACTGTGCCCGCTATTACGAATCAGCCAAAAGAAATATTGCTGTGTTTGAACCAAAATATCTCAATTGAAATAGAAACCACAGGTTCTGGATTGACCTATCAATGGGAAGTTGATAGAGGTACGGGCAATGGTTTTGAAACTTTGGTAAATGGCGTAAACTATGCTGGTACAACTACAAGAATCTTGAATATTATTGCTGCCAATGCAAATATGGGCGATGACAAGTTGCGTTTAGTCATTTCAACAGAATGTGGTGATAGAATTATCTCTACACCTATTACACTAAGCATTGGCGACAGCGCGCCTATCCCTGCTTTTCGCTTCCAAGTGCTCCCCGATGGAGTGGTTATTTTTACCAATCAATCCCGATTTGGTTTGCGTTACCTTTGGAACTTTGGCGATGGCGTTACCAGTGCTTCAGAAAACACTTCCCATACTTATCCTTTTGAGGGAGCATATCAAGTCACTCTAACAGCTTTCAACGATTGCGGAGAGGTGAGCAATACACAGACCGTAGAAATTATTTTTCCTCCAAAAGCTGCATTTACGCTAGGGGAACGATCGGGTTGCGTACCCGTTACCATCAATTTTCAGAACCAATCTACGGAAAATGTAGCGGCTTTTGAGTGGCAATTTCCGGGTGGCTCACCTGCTACTTCTGTGGAGGCTAACCCTACAGTAACTTACGATTCTGCTGGTTTGTTTGATGTTGTTTTAATTGTAACCAACATCGTTGGTACGGATACCTTGCGCAGGAATGATTTTATCGAAATTGTGGGAGTACCTAATGTCAATTTCATCTTTGAAATCAATGATTTAACAGCAACATTTACCAATACTTCAACAGGAAACAACACTTATACTTGGAACTTCAAGGACAACAATACCACTTCTACACAAGCAAATCCTACACATACTTTCTCAGATGTTGGGGTGTACGAAGTTGAATTGACCGCAACAAATAATTGTGGTGCAAAAACAGTTACTCAAAAGGTAGCTGTCGGCGCAGTGCCATTGGCTTCTTTTTCAGTAAATAACAATATTGGTTGTGCGCCTATTACGGTGCAATACATAGACCAATCCAGAGGGCGAATTACAGAATGGGCTTGGTCATTTCCAGGTGGAGAACCCAGCACTTCTGAGCAACAAAACCCTACGGTACGCTATACTCAAGCAGGTATTTACGATGCAACGCTTCTAGCAAAGAACGATTTAGGTAGTGATAGCATTGTCCGACGCAATTTTGTTCAGGTTTATGAGCCGCCACTACCAAAGTTTACGTTTGAAGTGAGTGAAGGGGCAGTTAGTTTCTTTAACCTTACAGAAGGTGCTGATTTTTATGGCTGGTCATTCGGAGACGGTAAAATTGCAACAGAAGAAAATCCAATACACACTTACGCTAAAGGCGGTTTGTACTATGTAACACTTAATGCTTACAATGCTTTTTGCGGAGCAACCGTTACGCTGCCTGTTAATATTGTACTGACAGATATTACACGATTAAGTGATGGTGCTGTGGTCAAGTTGTTCCCCAATCCAATGACGGATTGGCTACAAATTACTTTTGAAAATATGCCAACACAAGAGATAATGGTAAGGCTGCTCAACTTGAACGGTCAGTTGCTAGAACAGCAACTCGTTACTTCAGAACAGCAACGCATATCAGTAAGCCGCTATGCGGCAGGCACTTATATGTTACAACTTATTGGTAAAGACTGGACGTTGATGAAGAAGGTGGTGAAGCAGTGAACGCTCATCAAGAACCACAATATTACTTAGGCAAACCGATTTTTCCAAAGCCATACTTTGCAACTAACTAATGGGGCTTATATCTCTTTTATATAGCTTCATTAGTTACTCAAAATGGTGCTTTCTTAACCCTTTCTTTTAGTTTATCTCCTATCTTCTGTATGTTAATAAATTATAACTTACTTACTTATAAAAGTACAAATTGCGTACGAAAACTTAGCTAATTCTTTACTGTTGCCCCAAGTCCAAATTAGCTATTTTTTCCTCAATAGCTGCACTCAACTCTTTTGCATCCATTTTCCTACTAATCATAAAGTAAGCACTTTTTGAGGGAATATCTTGATGAAGAAAGTGAACAGGTGAAAATTTAGCTTGTAAAACTCTGACGTATAGATGATATCGTTTGGATGATTTGGATTCATCTTCTCCAACTGACCAGACCCCAATCAACCCAAAAGAAGCGTCAGGAACTTTTTCTTTCCAAAAATCTAAAGCAATATGAATACAAGTACCTATTACACGTGAAGCATCATGAAAACCAGTTAGCAATTTATACCTGTTATTGTTATTTTTATCTCTTCTAAGATGGAATTTTATCATAAATACTTTTGATGGATATTCTTCGAGCCTAACCATGTAGCGGTAGTTAAACCTACAATCAAAAGTGAATTGGATAGCTTTGATAAAATCATCTACTTGTGGAACTCCTTTTTCCTCGCCACTTTTCTTGTAAGGGTATGGCGTAAACATTTAGGCAAGGTATTCATAGGCTTTAGGACGATTCTCCCAAAGTTCATCTTGTGGAATATGACGCATGATTGTTCCATCATAACCATCTTGGTCTAAGACTTGAAAAGCCACTTCTAGTTTATTAATGTTTTTAGTCATTTGTCTAATTAATACATTAATTAGCCAAATAACAGGACGAAAAATATAAGGAAAATGATTTATTGGTAATTGTATTGATTTACCATCCCTGTTTATATCGTAATGCTCTAAAATCAGTTTCTTTTTCTTGTAGTTCTCTGTCGTAATTTCAATTTTTGAATTTGCTTGAATTCTCAATCTGAAAATAAAATACAGTAGTATTAGGAAAAAAAATGGGGATATAAGTAGCCATAACATTATCATCAATGTAGAAGTGATTAAATCAGTCATAGACTGTTTTATGCTAACGGTAAGATCTATAATAGATTTTACGATTCCAATAAATTGATGACTGGTATTTACTACACTTGCATTCATTTCTTCTTTTTTCAATGCACAGCAAATATAACGACAAAAATTATGGTTTATTTCTACATTCTGTTGAAAATATTTTATTCCATTACTTGGTACTGATATTCGGTAACGAATAAAAGCTATGTTGTGCAAAATTCTATGTTTTCAAAATGTAACCAAAGCATTCGATTAATCATTTCATCAATCTTTTGTAAATCTTATTTTATCTTCTAGTTCCTTTACTTTCCAAAGCATCACTCGCACCTTACTTCGGCGGACGATAACTAGAGCCGTCCAGAATAATTTGCGGGTCATCAATAGCAATTAATTGTTGCACACTCATTTCGGGGTGTTGCTTCATGTAAGCCTTCACAATTTGCCAGCCAATCCAATTAGCGGTTTTACCTGGCGATTCTGGGGGCATCCAAGTTGCGCCCATTGGACTAGCGCCAATCAATTTATCAAATTCTGTTCTTCTTGTCGAGTAAAGCAAGTTCCGTTTTAGAATTTGCGACCACAATTCGCGTTCGTTTAAACTATTTTTCATCCATGCCACGTCCTTAGCCCTCCATTCCATTAATACACTATCTGCTGCCATAGGCAATAGTAATGATTTCACATACAACATCTTACCATTATTTATCATGTAGTCAATCAAACGATTGCCTGTCATTTCACCTACCAAATCAAAAGCCACAGCTTCCATAGCTTTTGCCACCAAGTGCTGCCTATTCATGGAACGCTGCAAAAAAGCAGGAAACATATCGTAGTGATATGGAAAATTTTCGCCTAAGAAAAAATCCCAACCAATACCCAGAAGACTATCGCCATAAGTAAATGTGCCTACGGAATATTCCGAAATGTAGGAAACGATTTCAGGAACAGGACGCTCCGGAAAATAATATTTGCAGTATTGAAAAGCCTTTTTCAAATCCGATTCCACATCGCTGATGTTGTTATATATAATTTGAGTGGTGTCATATAGCTTGCGGACGCTGGGATGGCGAATGAAGGCAGCTATATTTTCTACTGCTAAACTATCCGCTTGGTTAGTATCGTCAATTAGGTGCTTGAAAACAACAAAAAAATTAGGATATTTTTGACGCAATATTTCTACCTGCTGGGCAAAAGGCAACTCAAGATTTGCAGGGTCTAGTTGGAATAAATCCTGCTCAAAACGTCTGATTTTCAAATCAATATTGATATCGGACACATCAGGTATGTTTTTATCAGGTTGACATTGCCAAAGTGAAAGTACTAAAAAAAACACCCAAAAAATATATTTCTTTGCAGGGGAAAGAACGTTAACAGGAATAAATTGGGAACTAACTATATGGTTTGACATTTGTTATGATACTATTGTGTAATTTTTTTTGCAAACAATAATTCTAAGAGTTATAAAAACAAAGCTAAAATGAAAAAAATTGTTCTATTGAGTGCTTTTTTATTCGCTTTACATAGTTTGAGTGCGCAGCTCGGTGATGGCAGTCTTCGATTTGGATTACAATTAAGTCCTACTTTCTCCTGGATGCAATCGGAAGCCGCTGTTGTAAATGGTAATGGGGTCAACTTAGGACTGAAATTAGCTATGATGGGCGAATATTATTTTGCAGATAATTATGCTTTCACCTCTGGATTAGGTTTTGCCTTCAATCACGGTGGTACTTTGCGCCACGATAGACCAAGTTCTTTCTGGAACTTAGAAGGTGAATTTGCTAATGCCGATATAAAATACAGTGTCCAGTACATAGAGATACCAGCAGGATTAAAAATGATAACCAGAGAATTTGGCTATTTGCGGTATTATGGTGAGCCTTTCGTTATGCTTGCTTTTAGAAGCCAAGCTAGAGGCACTCGAAGTGGTGGTGCAGGGTTTCCAGCCCAGAATGATGTTGCTATCAAAGAATTTGTAAATGGTGCTGGGCTTTCTTGGGGTTTGGGGCTTGGAGCAGAATATAGCCTTAGCGAAAGCACTGCCATTGTTGGTGGTTTATATTTCCAAAATATGTTTACCAA
>CALDYY010000103.1 GCA_937944245.1 uncultured Saprospiraceae bacterium
AGCGCTAACGCGCTAAAAACCATTGCTACAGCAAGCACTACCTTGCAGACCTTAGCGAATGGCGTTCTTGTAAAATTCGCCTTTTCCATAAGTTATAAAACCTGGTTTAATTAAAAAAATGAGAAAATTTAGGTATAAAACTAATTTAACTGTTGCCGTAATTGAAGTGGATAGCGAGGAGAGGAAGCACATGATAGCAGTGTCTTCTAATTGCCTGTGATTTGAATTTACACTTGTGTTTGTCCTGTTTCTATCCATGTTTGATGTAACTTGTCGAACAGTAATTTACTATATTAACCTGCGATAGCAAACTACACATAACTAATTTGTCAAAAAATTCACATCAAATTAGAACATAGCAAGCTCACTACAGCATGACTATTTCTAATTGTAGGTACTGTCTGATTTAAAATTTGAATAGTACAGCAACATTTGACTGTTTAGTTATTGAATCGTTTAGTCGCTTTTGCAACAAATGATTTATCACTAAAAGTAATTACTGCTTGACTACTCAAGTTTTTAATATATTAATTCGTTCTTTTTCATGAGTGGAAAGACATTTGAAGGACTTGCCACTACAGCTAAACTCTTTTTCTCTTACAGGTAAGCACAATATGTTCTGTACTCATAGTGCTTTCGTATGCAAAAGTATATTTCTTTTTGATAAATCCATATTTTTTTGCATATATTTTTTTTCAGTTTTGGATTTTGAATTGTCAGCTATCAATGAATCACAAGAATTACAAACGCTTAATTTTTCATTCAAAACTTAAAACCCAATACTCAAAATAACTGCTGCAATATTACACATTTCTTTTATACTTTTCCAACATAATTGAATGGAGAAATGAACTTTAACATTTCTCTCGTCTGATTATCAACATTTAAGGTGTTAATAAAATTTTCAATGTGCGCTTTTGTAATGGCTTCGTTGGTCCTAGTAAGGGCTTTTAGCGCCTCATAAGGTTGGGGATAGCCTTGCTTGCGCAGTATCGTTTGTATGGCTTCCGCCACTACTGCCCAGTTGTTGTTCAGATCGTTTTGTAGCTGTTGCTCATTCAAAATGAGTTTGCCCAATCCTTTTTCAATAGATTTTAAAGCAATGAGCGTATGCGCTATGGGCACTCCAATATTTCTTAGCACCGTACTATCCGTCAAGTCGCGCTGTAAGCGAGAAATAGGTAGCTTTTCTGCCAAGTGCTGAAAAAGGGCATTGGCGATGCCTAAATTACCTTCCGCATTTTCAAAATCAATCGGATTGACTTTGTGTGGCATGGCAGAAGAACCAATTTCGCCCGCTACCAAACGCTGCTTAAAGTAATCCATTGAAACATAAGTCCAAATGTCTCTACAAAGGTCTATTAATATGGTGTTGATTCTGCTCAAGGCATGAAACAACGCCGCTAAGTTGTCATAATGCTCAATTTGGGTGGTAGGGTAAGCGCGTTGTAGCCCTAATTGTTCCACGAAATACTTGGCAAAGCCATGCCAATCCACATTTGGATAGGCGACGTAATGTGCATTCATGTTACCTGTTGCTCCGCCAAATTTTGCACTGAACGGAACGCTTTGTACTTGCTGCCACTGCGTTTGTAAGCGCACCACAAAAACCATTAGCTCTTTTCCTAGCGTAGTTGGCGATGCGGGTTGCCCATGTGTGCGTGCTAGCATCGGTACTTGTAACCAAGTCTCCGCCATGTTTTCCAGTTGCTGATGCACCGCTTTAAAAATTGGTGCATACACCGCTTGCATGGCATGCTTCAAAGAAAGCGGAATTGCTGTATTGTTAATGTCTTGAGAAGTCAATCCAAAGTGAATGAACTCGGCATAGGGTGCTAATCCTTTTGCTTTAAATTGTTCTTTCAAGTAGTATTCTACCGCTTTGACATCGTGATTAGTTACTTTCTCAATATCTTTTATTTGCTGCGCTGCCGCTACATTTATTTCCTCTAGCGTATCTTTTAATTCGATTAAAGCATTTTTATCAATGCCTTGTAATTCTGGTAAGCCAAGTTCAACTAATGCTAACATATATTCCATTTCCACCCGAATGCGGTATTTGATGAGTGCGTACTCCGAGAAATATGCACCAAGGTGTTGTGTGTGCGAAGCATAGCGTCCGTCAATGGGTGAAATGGCTGTCAGCATCTTTATTTTACTATGGCGTTTATATTTTTCTATTTTGGATTTGCTCAATCTTAAAGATTTTGTAAATCCTTTCTTTGTCTTTGTTTACTTTGTTTCAGTGTTTTTTGTTTCAAACTGAGTTGCAATAATAATGCTTTTACCTATTTTCAGGTATGCTTTTTACTGTATTTGTAGATTGGTTTCTTATTTTGGCTAAAGCCATGTATTGTTTTTTAAGGAATGGTCTAAAGCCACATTCCTATTGATGGTTAACGTTTACCCTAGCAAATCCAAACTTAGAGCATGTTTAAATTTTTAATTACTGAAAACCAATATTTTATGAACCTGACTTCAGTAAGGCTTAGTCATTTAGCCAGCTAAATTCCCTCGCCTTCCTATTATCAGAACCACAAACTATTGATTTTCAACTAAAGAAAATTTTTAAACAAGCTCTTACTTCAAATAGGAAATTGTGTAAAAATTTAAAATAAAATTAGGCAAATTCTGATTTTTTCCTTAATCTTGAAGGCAATCTAGCAAGTTAATTTGTTTATTAGTTGAATGGCTGCAAAGAAAGCAGACAAAATCAATTAATTAACAAGCGGATAAACAATTCAAAAACAAATAAACATCTATGGAATTATCAACTATTGTAGCTTATTTAGAGCAAAGGGCGAAAAGCAATTCACCAATTGAAGGCAGTATTAAATTTGTGTTGGACACAGGCGTGGTTTATATTGATGGTACTGGTGCTGAAAATATAGTCAGTACAGAAGATAAAGATGCCGACACTACTATTAGCACAACCATAGCAAATTTAGAAAAAATGCGCAACGGCGACCTCAACCCTATGATGGCAGTAATGACAGGTAAAGTAAAAATAAAAGGGGATATGGGCTTGGCAATGAAACTGCAATCATTATTGTAATTTGATTTAATGAGCAATTCTGCGCTATCAAGCAGTGGTACATTAGACACATATATATATATTTATTCCTCTACCAACGTAAAAACGAATTAATATGCAACCAACGCGCTTATTTGATTTTATTTACTATCAGCAGCAACATTATCCTAATGATAAAGCCTATGCTAGAAAAGCAGGCAACGATTGGCTGTATTATAGCACTCAAGATGTGATTGACCAGTCCCTTAAAATGGCAGCAGGTCTATTAGCACTTGGGCTTCAAGCAGGCGACAAAATAGCTATGGTCAGCTATAAAAATTCTCCAGAATGGTTCATTACAGACTTGGCTTCTCAGCAAGTGGGATTGATTAATGTACCGCTTTACCCCACGATTAGCCCTAGCGAATATGAATACATCCTCAATGAAGCCGATGTAAAATATGTTTTTGTCGGACCTGGTGATTTGTATGACAAAGTGGCTAAAGCGAAAGAAAACGTGCCTTCCCTAAAAGGTATTTACACTTTTGAGCGAAAAGAAGGGCAACCTTTTTGGGAAGATATGTGGACAGAAGATGGCATTGATGAGGTAAAAGCCATTAGTGATGCCATTTTGCCGGAAGAGTTGGCGACTATTATTTACACCTCTGGCACCACAGGTCATCCCAAAGGAGTGATGCTTACCCATAGCAATATCGTGTATATGACTTACGCTACTGGCGGTATTGCCAATGTTTACACTGGTGAATCAGCATTGAGTTTTTTGCCTTTATGCCATATTTTTGAGCGCGCTGCTTCCTTTATGTACACTTATAAAGGCGTTAGCGTTTACTTTACAGGGACGGATAACTTAGGTGGACCAACGGGCGACTTGCAATTGGTAAAACCTTATTTTTTCACCACCGTGCCTCGATTACTTGAAAAAGTATATGAAAGCATTTATAATAAGGGATTAGAACTTTCAGGCGTAAAGCGCAAGCTCTTTTTTTGGGCATTAAGCCTGACAGATGACTACGAGTACGATAAAAAGTACAGCGGATTGGATGCTCTAAACCGAAAAATCGCAGATAAATTGATTTTCAGCAAATGGCGCGCAGCTTTGGGAGGGAATGTTAGAGGAATTTTAACGGGTGCAGCGCCTTGTCCAGCAAAAATAATGCGTGTTTTTTCAGCGGCTGGTATTGCAGTGAGAGAAGCTTATGGATTGACAGAGACTTCTCCTGGATTGACGGGTAACAGGTTTGAACCCAACAAGGCTATGATTGGCACTGTCGGTCCAGTTTTTCCAGATGTAAAAATCTATATTGATTCAACAGAAGGAGATTATGCAGAAGGCGAGGGCGAAATCTTAGCAACAGGACCAAATATAATGGTAGGCTATTACAAAAAACCAGAACAAACGGAGCAAGTGTTTAAGGTAATTGATGGCGTCAAATGGTTCAGAACGGGTGATGTGGGCAAAATTGTGAAAAACGAACACGGCATTGAGTTTTTGAAAATTACTGACCGCAAAAAAGAATTGCTCAAAACTTCTGGTGGCAAGTATGTTGCGCCTGCACCTATTGAAAGCCGCTTAAAGGAAGACTTTTTGGTGGAACAAGCTATGGTGGTAGGCGATAGTCAGAAATTCGTTTCTGTGCTGATTGTTCCAGCCACTCAAGCCTTGAAAGATTGGTGCAAAAACAATGATATTGAATGGACTTCGCAAGGGGAGATGATTAAACATCCCAAAGTGTTGCAAAAATATCAGGAAATCATAGATAGTGTTAATCCAGAATTTGGACATATTGAGCAAGTTAAAAAGTTCAAGTTGCTAGATACCATCTGGGATGCAACAAAACAAGACCAAACAGAGGCAGAGCTAACACCCACGATGAAGTTGAAACGCAGGGTAATTCTCGATAAATTCAAATCGGAAATTGAAGATATGTACGTTTAGTTAGTTTTGGGTTCTGAATGAGGAATTAAAAATTCATTTCATTCAAACCCCAAAATTAAAATACTTGTATTCAAAACTAATTCATTCCTAAATGGCTGCTACGCATTTGTAGTTGACTGACAACAAAATCGCCCACTTTTTTTCCTTGTTTTACTCCCTCTGTGCAAGCAGGTGGATAGTGTATGCCTCCGTAAATGCGACTAATGGCTGCTTCTTCAGAAGCCTGAAGAAAAGATTTGAACGACCTAGTTGGCAAGCCATATTCCTCCTCAGTGTTGTCATCAAATGCAAAACTATCGCCAAAAATAGAAGTTAACGCGATAGCTGCAGCCCTTGAAATGACACTATGTCCACTCGTGTATTCAGGAAAAGGTGGCGTTTGCAAGGCTGGTAACCAATTCGGATCAATATAAGTGTTAATCACTGTTTCAGGGCGAACCACATTAGAGCGGTATTTTTCATCCCAACAACTGATAAAAGCATCCATTAAAGTGATGGCTGTTTTGGCATAGGCTTCTACCGATTCCATCATATTTGAGTTGGCTTTCTCTGCTGCAATTTTAGCAATCCCTATCCAATGACCGCCGGGTGTAATTTTTTTTGTAGCAAACATAACATGTCCTTTGTGGTGTGACACATAAGGGTTACAATCCCAAAAACTTGCAATGGCAAGTTTATTCGCTCGTGTAGTTTCATCTTTAAGCGCTTCATACACCTCCATAACTTCCTTATAGAATTGACTATTTTTGTCCATACTAAATGGTGTAGGTGGTGCTGGGACAAATTGTTGCGCTGAATCTATGACCATAGGGCGAATTTTATTCCAATGTGGCTCTATTGCGTCCATATAGTCTGGAGGTGTAGGTTTCCAACGTCCCGGATCATCGGTAATGCTATATTTTGGAAAGGTTCTAGTTTGCTTATAATTATCTGATTTTGACCATTCTAAGATATGTTCACTCACAGTTTTTCCGTAAGCCATAGAACGCTCATACACTGCTTTAGGCATTTTCATTGCCTGAAATTGAGCATATATTTCCTTTTCATATTCCTCAATTTGCTGTTCAGAGAAGATAAGGGCTTTACCTACCGTCAAAAAGGCATGAACGCTGGCTAACGGGAAACAGTAAACTTCGCCTTCAACAGGTTGCGGTACTGCTTGAAGACCATTCAACTGCCCTGCTAGACTTTCATGGCTACTATAAGCAGGTTGTAAGGCTTCGTAAGCGGCTATGCTGGCATAGGCATAAATACGACTAGCAACTGGTGGGGAAAAAATATCATGCACAATAACATCCGTCAATTTTTTCATTGAACGATGAATTAACTGAGGATTAGCTGCCTCCACCTGATAATTTTCACTGATTTGTTCTTGACATCCAACAGCACTAACAAACAACAACACCGAGCAAAACAATAAATTTAATTTCATATAATATTTTGATTTTACACAAAAATAATTCTTTTTCACTCAAAATCAATGGCATCAAACAAAAGTTAAATTGGTATGACAGTCCCGTCAAAATCCAGTGAAGCGTCCATCGGCTTGGTTTCGCCGATAGGGAACGCGAATGAAATCCAACGGCGAATTAGAAACAAATAAATTGAGTGTGTAAACATTTCGAGTGGGTTGCCATTGAAAAGTTAGCGTCCAGCAATGCAAATCTCTTGAAAATCCAAAAGAAGGATAAGAAAGTCCCTTATTGCGAAAGTCGTAGCCAAAGTTGCCTACCTGAATGCCCCATTTAGGAGAAAGTTGAATATTTCCACTCACATTAACGCTATTGTTACGCACTAATAATGTATCTTTTCTGGTCTTAGTTCTAGTGAGCGCAAAATCAAAGTTGTGATTGAGCCTGAAGTTACCCAACCAATCTGCAAGTCCTACGTCTTGGTCGTTGCGATTTCTCTGGCTTGCGCCCCTTGAAGATGTTTCCGTTTCTCCTTTTAGCACACTTGCTATTTCACTGATGCTTAAACCAGTAGAAATAGCAAATGTTGCGCCGCTAAAGCGCAGTGGCTTCCCTGTGGAACGCCAGTAGAAACGATCTACTTTTAGTCCTTTTTGATTGAGGTCATAAAAACTCCAC
>CALDYY010000104.1 GCA_937944245.1 uncultured Saprospiraceae bacterium
CATTACACCTACTCTCATCTAGGGTTTTCGGCATCCCCCTTGAAAACGTTTTCTACGGCGAAGGTATTTCTAGCCAGTGCAAAAATTTTGCGCTGGGGAAATAAAAAGTGTTAAAATTTTACTTTTTTTCAAGAAAATGGATTTTTTGATAATTTTTTCAATGTAACAAAATGGAAATGTTATTATGTTTTGCTATTTAAAACACTATACATGGTTTTATAAAATGTGTTGATTAATTAAAGGGCTATTTGTTTTTTTGTAAATCTATGGCGTTTGGAAAAGATTTTTAGATAAACCAACGTTTAGCGTTTTAAGCAAACATTAATTTATGCAAAGTATTTTTACAATCCTTTTATTCTTTTGTTTTTCAGTAGCTTACACTCAAATTGTCATTACAGATGACGACATGCCATCGGCAAACGATACGCTTCGATACAGCGATACCGTTTTTGATTCTTTAGCATCGGTTCAACTTCAGATTGCTGGCGCAAATGCAACGTGGAATTTTATTCATTTACGCCCTATTCGACAAGATGTCAAGGATTTTAAACGCGCTATTTTTACGCCTTATGCTTTCTTTTTTCTGGGTTTCAATCAATATGGTGTCAAAGAGTTTGAATCCATAGGTATTGATCCTGTAAAGTTGGAGGATGTTTACCAATTCTACCGAAGAAATCGAAACGATTTTCGTGTGGAAGGGATTGGTGTAAAATTTAGAGGCGTTCCCCTACCTGCTTATTACACTGACGAGGATGAATTGTATCAGTTTCCACTTGCGTTTGGCAATCAAACAAGCACTAAATTTGCCTTTAAAGTGGGGCTTGAGCAATTTGGTGCCTCGTATGAATCCGCAGGTACACGCAAGAACCATGTGGATGGCTGGGGGACCATTACTACGCCTTTTGGTACATTTGATTGTATCCGAGTGGTTTCCATCATTGAATCTATGGATTCTGTAAAGGTTTCTGGTTTTGCAGTGGGTGTGCCTAACATGCGCAAGGAATATAAATGGCTGACTAAACGAGGTAAAATGCCAGTGATGGAAATTTCAGGAGTACAAGTTGGCGAGCGATTTGTGCCTATTCTGGTGCGCTATCGCGATATTTATCGAAACCCTTCTACTTTCCTAGAATCACTAGCGCCAACAGTTGATTTTATTGCTAATAACTTGACACCTAGCACTCAAGATACTGTGCAATTTACGAGTAACTCTAGCGAATTTGCACTTCATGCTTGGCAGTTTAATCCAACAACGGTTTCGTTTGTAAATGGCACAAGCAACAATAATCGAAATCCACAGGTAGTTTTTAATGCAGCAGGTAGCTATGATGTAACCCTTGAGGTAACCAATCCTGTTGGTCGTGCGGATACCACTCGACTGCGCTACATTAACGTTTCGGAAGTCATTTCTAATGTTAAAAATCTTGAAACTTTTGGCGTACACATTTTTCCAAATCCAGCGAATCAAGCATTAAATCTTAGTTATGAACTGACTGCACCTACGATGGTGCAAATAGAAATGTTTGATGCACAAGGAAAATGGATACGGACTTTAGAACAAGCTACGCAAATGGCAGGTAAGTATCAAGTAGAATATACTTTATCTTCTGATGTACAGCAAAATGGATTATTTTGGTTAAAATTTCAATTAGGAAAAGATATACTCTGGCGACAAATTATCGTGATAGAGTAATATGGAGTGCCAGTAGATTTTAACTTATGCTAAAATCTACTGGTTTTCTTTGCTTATCGTGTTTGTGTTACTGTTGAATTAATCAGATTATGTTTTGCTAAATATGCTGCAATTTGTACGGCGTTTGTGGCAGCACCTTTGCGTAAATTATCTGCTACAATCCATAGGTTCAAACCATTGTCGATAGATTCGTCTCTTCTGATGCGTCCCACAAAAACCTCATCTTTATCCTTAGCAAAAAGGGGCATTGGATATTTTTTTTCTGCTAAATCATCCAATACTACTAGCCCTTCTGCTTGATTTAATATTGCGCGAACTTCTTGAATGTCAAAAGGTTGATGAAACTCAACATTGACTGATTCAGAATGTCCGCCATCCACAGGCACACGCACAGCAGTTGCTGTGATTTTAATATCAGGTGAACTTAGAATTTTTTGTGTTTCATTCACCAATTTCATTTCTTCTTTGGTGTAGTCATTTTCTAAGAAAACATCGCATTGAGGAATGCAATTTTCAAAAATAGGATAGTGGTAAGCCATTTCTTCTGGTTTTGCCTCAAATCCTTTTTTCTCCAACCGATATTGCTTTACTGCTTTTACGCCTGTACCTGTAAACGATTGATAGGTAGAAATAACCAACCGCTTGATGCCATATTTTCTGTGCAAAGGCGCTAATGCAACTACCATCTGTATGGTAGAGCAATTTGGATTGGCAATAATTTTATCTTCTCTCGTTAATAGATGAGCATTCACTTCGGGGACAATTAATTTTTTAGTAGTATCCATACGCCAAGCGGAGGAATTGTCCACTACTGTTGTTCCTACCGCTGCAAACTGAGGTGCCCATTCCAAAGAAGTGCTCCCGCCAGCGGAAAAAATGGCGATATCGGGTCTAGCCTTTATGGCATCAGTCATACTCATCACTTGGTAATTTTTGCCTTTTAGCGTAATCGTTTTGCCTACGGAACGCTCTGAAGCCACTGGAAAAAATTCATCAATAGGGAAGTTGCGCTCTTCTAGCACCTTGCATAAAACCGTACCGACCAACCCAGTTATCCCAACTACTGCTACTCTCATCTTTTCTTGATTTACTATTGAACGTTTGTTGTTAATATTTCTTTCAACTAAATAGAAGTAAAATAATTTGCTAAATTATTGAATTACACAAAAAAAAGCATGTTTTTACAAAAATCAATGCGAATATCTAAAAAATAGGTTTTAGTTTTGAGTGAATCTAACAAACGTTTTTATGTTTATCCAATGTTGGTATTGTCCTTTTGAGCACCAACTACACAGGAAGGTCATAAGCGCATTAATACTGCTGTTGACTTGTTTCAGTGTAGCTTTTTCGCAATTCAGAGATGACTTTTCGAATCGTAATTTAGCAAATCGTTGGCAAGGGAATATTGAAAAATTTGTCGTTAACAACGATGAAAGACTACAACTTAATGATGTTAGTACAATTTCACCTGCTCGTTTGGCAACCTCTGTATCCATACTGGGCAGCACCACTTGGGAATTTTGGCTGACTATGGATTTTGCTCCATCCACCACTAACTATGCCAATATTATTCTTTCGGCAGATAAAGCCGATTTTAGTCAAGGATTTAATGGCTATTGGCTAAAAATGGGTGGTATTTCAGGCGACCAAGATGCCATTGAATTTTATCGTCAGGATGGCACGCGCAGAACACTCATTTTTTCAGGTTCAGCAGGTGCAGTCGCCAATGCACCTACCATAGTAAGAGTACGTGTTACACGCGACGCACAAGGCTTGTGGACGTTATTTGCTGATTATAAAGGAGATAGAAATTTTGTTGAAGAGGCTATGGCAATAGATAACACCTACAACATTGGAAGTTTCTTTGGTTTGGAATGTATTTACACTGCTACTAGAAGCGACAAATTCTTGTTTGACGACTTTTTAATTGACACCCAAAAAGATGATATTCCACCTCAACTATTAACTGTTAATCCCCTAAATGCAACCACCCTAGAACTCATTTTTGATGAACCTATCCAACTCAGTACCAACATTAATGACTTTCAGATTGAGCCAACTCGAACAGTCACCCAAATTAAATTAGGAAGTGCTAATTCGCTTATTATTAATGTATCTCCAAATCTAGTTAGCTTGGAATCTTACACAATCACGGTTAACAACATTCGAGATGTTGCTGGTAACACACTCCTGCGCGCTAGTCGCACTTTTGAGTACATTCAATTTGAGCTACCCGAACCCTATGATTTGCTGATGACAGAAATTATGGCAGACCCTACACCAACAGTAGGTTTACCAGATGTAGAATATGTTGAACTGTACAACAGAAGCAAAAAAGTATTCAACCTTAAAGGCTTTTTGCTTTCCAACCCTAGAAAGGGAATTAGTTTACCCGACTATGTGTTACTGCCAGGGCAATATGTAGTGCTATATAAAGGGGAGCAAAATTTGTTTCGTAACAATAATCTAGGACTTAGCGATTTTCCCTTACTTGTAAATGGTGGTGATGATTTGGCACTTTTAGCTCCCAACGGTACAATTATTCACACGGTAAGCTACACGATTAATTGGTACAAAAACACCAAGAAAAAAGATGGAGGATGGAGTTTGGAAATGATTAATCCAGAAGATTTTTGCAATGTGGATGGCGCAAATTGGCAAGCCTCAGAAAATGGCAATGGAGGAACACCCGGCAACCGAAATTCTGCTTGGAATGTTACACCTGACCAACGTTTCAATGGGGTAGTGCGCGCACTTGTGCTAGAAGCTAGTAAAGTTCGCTTGTTTTTTGACGAAGCTGTTGATATTAATGCAGTGGCTAATTTGAACAACTACACTATTCAAGGGCTGTCATTGAAAAATGCCTTAGCAGAGCCGCCTATCTTCAACACCGTTCTTTTAGAGTTTACCGATAATATTCCTGCCAATCAAATCTTTCGCATTAACTTAGGTCTAAATATCACAGACTGTCAAGGCAATGTTATTGAAAATAATAATTTTGTTGAATTTGCTATTCCCGATATTGCCGAGCCAATGGATGTCATTATCAATGAAGTCTTGTTCAATCCAGAAACGGGTGGAAGTGATTTCGTGGAATTGTATAATCGGTCTGATAAAATAATAGATGTTGGTCAATTTATAATGGCAAATCGTCAAGGGGCTTTTATTTCCGAAGTAAAGCCCGTGCGCATGGGCTATTTGCTTTTCCCAAAATCTTATGTTGTGATAACGCCTTCGGTGGAAGATATTAAAAGCAGATACAGGATAGAAAATCCACAAGCATTTATTGAATCAGATTTACCCAGCTACCCCGACAGAGAAGGTACGGTAGTAGTGTATCGAGCAGGTGCACAACAAGAAGTTATTTTAGATGAATTTAGTTATAATCGAGACTTCCATCATCCACTTTTAGATGATGAAAATGGGGTTTCGTTGGAGCGCATCAATCCAGAAAGACCAACTCAAGATAGTAACAACTGGCATTCTGCTGCTGCTTCAGTGGGTTTTGCTACACCAACGTATCAAAATTCGCAATTTTTAAATATTGATGAAAATATAAAAACACTTTTTACACTACCATACACCACGGTATCCCCTGATGGTGATGGTTTTCAGGATTTTCTATTATTAAATTATCAGTTGGATGAGGTAGGTTTTATTGCAGATATACGCATATACGATGCTAACGGTAGGTTGGTAAAACGACTAAATAAAGGGGAACTACTTGCTACGGAAGGTTCTATCAAGTGGGATGGCACACTTGATGATGGTAAAAAAGCTAGAATAGGAATCTATGTGGTGCAAGCGGAATATTTTCAAACGGATGGAAAAAATGGATTTTTTCAAAAAGAATTTGTGGTGGCGGGTAGATTGGATTGATAGAAAATGAATAACTTGTTATATTGTTATTTGCCGAATTGTTTGTGATCAAATTGGTGATTATAAAAACTAAATAATGCAACTGATACACGATTAAACACAAACAAAATTAGTGTAATTTTTTAGTACAGTAAATGTAAGTAGTGGCTTTTTATAATTTGGATTGAAGTTGTAACTATGGAACATCAAGAAAATGAACTTATTCAAAGAGTGGAGCAGTATGTTAGCAGTTATGTTCAGGAGCATTTTTCTGATGAGCATGTTTTTCATAACTTAGAACACATTAGAAATGTAGCAGATGCTGCTCTGTCTATATCAGAAGGTTATAATTTAACAGAAAAAGAGTTTGAAATTCTGCAACTAGCGGCTTGGTTTCACGATGTAGGCTATGGTGAAGGACCAAAAGGACACGAGGAGCGTAGTGCTAAAATTGCTAGGAACTTTTTAGAAAAAGAGAACTATGATGAGGTAAGTATTCAACGTGTAGAGCAAGCTATTTTATGTACCAAACGTTCCGCTGCACCTACTACATTGATTGATCAAATTCTTTTAGATGCAGATGTTAGCCACTTAGGGAGCTTGCTCTATTGGGATCAATGTGGCAGACTAAGGCAGGAACTTGCTGTTACACAAGGCATTATAATGTCAGAAAAAGAATGGTTCGACTTTGAGTTGCATTTTATGCAGCACCATGAATATTATACAGAAGTAGCGAGAAAACAATTCGAGGATTTAAAACAAAAACACATTCGCCAGCTCAGAAAAAGAAGATTAAAATTATATCCCGACGAATTGGAATTTGCAAAACGAAGCAAAGAAGAGGTTAAAGACAAAGATGAAAAAAAAGCAAAAGAAAAAAATAAAATAAAAGAAATTGGGGTAAGTCGTGGTGTAGAAACCATGTACAGAACAACTTATATGACTCATATTAATTTAAGCTCCATTGCAGATAATAAAGCCAATATTATGTTGAGTATCAATGCGATAATCACTTCTATCGTTGTTTCAACTTTAGTGCCTAAATTTATAGATAATCCAAAATTAATTATACCAACACTTTTACTATTATTAGTTTGTTTGATTTCTATTATTTTTGCCACTCTTTCTACACGTCCAAAAGTAACAGAGGGTAAGTTCACAAGAGAAGATATAGAACAGAGGCGTGCTAACTTACTTTTTTTTGGTAATTTCTATAATATGACTTTAGAAGACTATCAATGGGGTATGAAAGAAATGATAAAAGATAATGATTTTTTGTATAGTTCTATGACAAAAGATTTATATTACTTGGGAAAAGTATTAGCTAAGAAATATAAATTTTTAAGTATTTGTTATAATATTTTTATGTTTGGTATTATATTAGTGGTTATTGTTTTTGCTATTACTTTTAGTCTTTAATCTTTTTCACTAGAAGGCTCATTCATCATATCTTTTATAAAATCATCAAACATCACGTCACTCTCTATATTAAATTTATCTTCTGTGACATCAACTAGCCATTGTCCTTTTAGTTTTAAAAGATGAAAGGTGTCTCTATACTTTTCTTCAAAATCTTCAACCAAGCAAGCACATAATGCTTTATTTTTATTAGTAATACAATTTATTTCTAGAAAAATAGTATTAAAAATAGTGGAATCACTTGGCTCTGTAGAGATAATATTAAAAATAGCATCTAATCTCTTCTTTTCAGCTTCTGTACTCAATCGCTTAGCTTTTTCAAATTCATTTTTATCTAAGTAGGCTTGATAGCTGCGTACCACCGCTTCTGGCGTATTTGGAAGAGCTTCATTTAACTGATTTGTTTCATTGGCGCAGCTCACAGATAAAAATATAAACACGAATAAAAAATAATAATTCCTCATGGTTATTGACTTTGCTATTATTCTTAAATTATTTTGGAAAAAATACACCTTTAAATTATTAAAAATGTATAATTTCAATTCCTTCAAAGTTGTTCTCAAACCATAATAATGGTGCTTGCACTTTATCGCCTGTTTTGGTATCGCATTTGAAAAATAAATAGTAAAGTTGTAAATAGCTACCAAGCCTTTTTACCAATTCTTGCTTGCGCATAATCCCTTGTTCTGGCTGCTGATAAAGTTCGATAGAACGCCAAGTGTAGTAGGCTTCATCGTGAAGTGCTGTAACTTCCAGTACCGCATTATCGGTGGTAAACTGCGCAACAAAATTCCTCGCCAACATGGCGTGGTGCTTACTCCAATCTCTTGGTTTACTTCTATCCTCCAAATATTTAAAAGTGTCATGCACATAGGCAATCGTTCTCAGTCTTGATCGGTCTGCATCAGAAATATTTGGAATGGACGCTACATTAGCTAGCACCTCCTGAACGTGGTAAATTACTTTTCCCTCAGGATGCCCATAGCGTGGAAAACCCCAGTTCAAGCCAGTCAAAAATTCAGTGTGTTGAAGCATTCCATATTCAATCGAATTTTGGGGTACGAGTAAGTTAAATGCCTCTTCTTTAACTGCTTTTAATTCCTCTGCTGTTAATTTATAGTTCTCTACCATTGTTGACATCTTCTCTAATTACTCGAAGTAATATGCTAACTATTCTTTAATTTTTCTAATCTTTCCATTCAAACTTACACAAGTTAAATAACTGTGACGAAAAAAAAATCGTAATGCTTTGATAATGAATTTAAACAATATCTAAGTGCCGAATAGGCTGAAATCATCTTTGAAGAACTTCGCCTTCATAAAATTCATATTCTCGTAATTCCCTTTATCTTTGCATTGAGTCAATATATGTAAAGACAAAACAAACATAGCGTAAATTATGTCTCAATTTCAGACTTACTTGCAACTTGGCTTTGAGCACATCTCGGACTTAAAAGGATATGACCATATTCTTTTTATCATTGCACTTTGTGCTGTTTACAGGGTGGAACAATGGAAAAATATTCTTGTGTTAGTAACTGCATTTACTGTTGGTCATTCCATCACACTTGCGTTAGCAGCATTGAATGTAGTTTCTTTTCGCCCTGAAATTATAGAATTTCTTATTCCTGTTACTATTTTTTTAACTGCTGTGTTTAATATACTCAATAGAGAACCTAGCGAAAAAAAAATTAGATTAAATTATTTTTTGGCATTAGGCTTTGGGCTAATTCATGGCTTAGGATTCTCTAACTTCTTCCGCTCACTTTTAGGTAAAGAGGAAAGCATTGTACAACCACTCTTGGCATTTAATATTGGTGTAGAGCTAGGTCAACTCATCATCGTTGCTATCATTCTAGCGATTGGTTACATAGTGATGAATTTCTTAAATGCAAAACAGCGAGAATGGAATTTAGTCATCTCTGGAGCAGCCGCGGGGATTGCGTTTATTTTAATGACAGAAACTGCGTTTTGGTAATAATTTTTCTATTTTTTTATAAAAATAATACTTAAAATGGCTTGGTTTATCAACTGGGATGTGAACCCTGAAATTATAGAAATTGGTAATTTCTCTCTGCGATGGTACAGTTTGCTTTTTGCAGCAGGTTTTTTTATAGGCTATTTAATTGTAAAAGCCTTTTTTAAAAACGAAAAAGCCCCCCTAGAATGGTTAGATAGCTTGCTCATTTACATTGTGATTGCTACTATTCTAGGAGCAAGACTAGGTCATTGTTTGTTTTATGACTGGGATTATTTTAGCCAGCATCCATTAGAGATACTTTTACCCGTCAAATTTGAACCAGCATTTAGATTTACAGGATTTCAAGGATTAGCCAGCCATGGTGGTGCCATTGGTATCATCACTGCGCTATGGTTGTGGACGCGCCGAGTTTCAAAAGTACCTGTACTTTGGGTAATGGATAGGGTTGTTGTGCCTACGGCTTTAGCAGGTGCATTTATTAGATTGGGCAACCTAATGAACTCCGAAATTATCGGAAAACAAACAGAATCATCCATAGGATTTGTATTCAAGCAACTGGGAGAAGATTTTGCTCGCCATCCAGTTCAATTATACGAATCGGTTTCCTATCTTATTATTTTTATATTGCTTTATTTCCTTTATTGGCGAACCAATATGCGCAGTCAATTAGGTCGCCTTTTTGGTATTTTTATGCTTGCCGTTTTTGGAATGCGCTTTATTTTAGAGTATTTTAAGGATAGTCAAGGTGGTTTCGAATCTGCTTTAGGTATATTCAGTACAGGGCAATGGTTGAGTATTCCGTTTATATTAATTGGTTTGTTTTTCCTACTTCGCCCAACAAAGACCTATGTTTATGAAGCAGAAAAGAAAATTAACCTTGTTAAAACAAAAGTAAAAAAATAAAAAAGCTATTATTAAAAAAAGCGCGTTGAAAATTATAATTTATTTTCAACGCGCTAGATAAAGGATGATTTATTTCCTGTCAGTCATCTCCATAAATAGATTTCTTGTTTCTTGTAATTTATCGCCCAACGCTCCCACTGATTTAGAAAATTTCCACCCAATAAACCATCTATTCTTACCTGCCTCACTAAGTCTTTGCTGACTTGGCTTAGCACATATTCCATGTCTTGAAAATTAGCTGATTTAATCGTTGTACTAGCTACCATAATTTTTTGGGACAATATTTTATTCTGATCTACGCCCACTACATAGATTTGCTTTGTTTGATAATTAGTATCCCTCAATTCTAAATCATAGATTAAATTTGATTTAGAACCTGAATCCAGTGCCAACTTAACGTTTTGACTCCCCAATAGAACGTCCACTATAATAAGATGGTCTTTTAGGTAAAAAGGAATAATCATCGTTGGCATATCTGAATTAGAGAAATCTTCTTTTTTTACTTTGTTAGCTGATTGCTTTACAGTCGCTTCAGAGTAATCCACCAGCAGTTCATAGTTTTTGATAACATCGAATCCGATTAATCCCAGAATAACATCCCCAGTTGATTGCTCCAAAAATTCCAAATCTACCAATATAGTAGTCATATATCTTTTGTTGATACATCCCCAAATAAATTGAGTACCTATTTTTTCTAAGGGCGATACTGCCCCACCAAAGCCTGTAACTTCATATTCGGAAGTAGTGCCATCAAAATATTTTGCATTTAAGACTAATCCTGGCGACCCAGTATCTAAAATGAACTTCCCCTCTATTTCGTCTGCTCTTCCTGCTATAATAATCATCCCGTTTTTTGCTTCAAAAGGAACAATACATTTAGTGTTTGAGAATGTGAAATAGGGTGTGCTTACAAG
>CALDYY010000105.1 GCA_937944245.1 uncultured Saprospiraceae bacterium
TCGGAAGCATATTCCACTTCAACAGGAATGCGCACTAAGTCTTCAAACAAATATTCCGCTACCAAACCTGCATGCCAAGAAGTACCACAAGCAACAAATATAATTTTGTTAGCATTGAGAAACTTGTCCATATTTTGTTCTAAATCTCCGAGTAGTATCCAGCCTTCTTCTGCATTTAAGCGACCCCTCATGCAATCGGCGATTGTGGTCGGTTGTTGGAAAATTTCTTTTAACATAAAGTGGTCATAACCACCTTTTTCCAACATTTCAATTTGCATATCTAAATATTGAATATGCGGCTCTTGTATTTCGTTGGTAACTGTTTTTATGCTAAAGTCCTCCCCACGATTCACGACTACAATTTCCTCATCTTTTAAATACACAACTTGCTTTGTATATTCAGCAATTGGCGAAGCATCGGAAGCCAAATAATATTCACCTTCCCCAATACCTAATACTAAAGGGCTAGATTTTCTTGCAGCAACTAGCTTATTTGGCTCTTTTTTATCAATCACGACAATCGCATATGCACCAATTACCTTAGACAAAGCAAGTCGAACTGCTTCTTCCAAAGGAAGTTGTTCAGTTTTCTGTACCTCTTCAATCAAATGTACCAATACCTCTGTATCTGTATCACTTTTAAAAATATGCCCCTGCTGCTCTAGTGCCTTTTTCAAAATAGCATAATTTTCAATAATGCCATTATGTACTAAACTAAGTGTTTGATCACCAGAAGAGTGCGGATGTGCATTTTTGTCATTCGGCTCTCCATGCGTTGCCCATCGAGTATGTCCAATGCCTATGGTGCTGTGTTTATCAATATCTTTCGTGAATTCGACCAATTCATCTACTTTACCTTTCCTTTTGTAAACGTTTAAGTCGCCATTCATTAAGGCAATACCAGCACTATCATAGCCTCTATATTCTAATCTTCTTAAGCCTTTTATAATAATTGGATAAGCCTCTTGAGGACCAATGTAAGCAACTATTCCACACATGATTTCAATGGTTTTTAGAAAAATTTAGCAATGGATAAGATAATTTTTGTTGTTTGCTTGTTGGGGAGTTCTGTTAATGTTACTTTTTAATAAGGCGCATCAAGTATTCACCATAACCACTTTTTACCAGTGGTTGAGCAATTTTTTCTACCTGTTCTGCATCAATAAAGCCCATTCGATAAGCCACTTCTTCAATGCAACCAATTTTTAATGCTTGCCTTTGCTCAATTACGCGGACAAATTCCGAAGCATCACTTAATGAATTGAACGTACCTGTATCCAACCAAGCAGTACCTCTATTCATCACCCCCACTTGAAGCTCTCCTTTTTCCAGATATACTCTGTTCACGTCTGTAATTTCATATTCTCCTCTTGCAGAAGGCGCAATATTTTTGGCAATGTCCACTACCTGATTATCATAGAAATATAAACCTGGAACAGCATAATTCGACTTAGGCTGTACAGGCTTTTCCTCAATAGAAATCACCCTGTGATTATCGTCGAACGCCACTACGCCGTAGCGTTCTGGATCATTCACAGGATAGGCAAACACCTTTGCACCTTTTTGTAGGCGAGCACTTTCCTGAAGCAACTGACTTAAACCCGTACCGTAAAAGATATTATCGCCTAAAACCAAAGCCGCAGCGCTATTACCCACAAATGATTCACCAATGACAAAGGCTTGTGCCAAGCCGTTTGGCACTTCTTGCACTGCATATTGAAAATTACAACCAATTTCCTGACCGTCGCCCAGGAGTCGCTCGAATTGAGGACTATCATGGGGAGTAGTAATGATAAGTACATCGCGAATACCCGCCAACATGAGGATAGAAAGCGGATAATAAATCATAGGCTTGTCATAAATAGGCATCAACTGTTTTGATATTGCCTTTGTAATGGGATAAAGCCTTGTCCCCGAGCCACCTGCTAAAATAATTCCTTTCAATTTAATGTGAATTTGTTGGTTAGGTTATTTACGACTTAATTAGCAAGCAGTTACTTTAAATACAAAATTTTTTAATTTGTTTCAAAAACCAGTTAGCATTAATTACGCACGCTCATTAAGTGCATATTGCTTTTCATAGTATTTTTGATACTCGCCCGATGTTACATTTGCCAACCATTCTTTATTTTCTAAGTACCAATCAATGGTTTTGCTTAGCCCTTCTTCAAATTGTAAAGACGGCTGCCAGCCTAATTCCTGATTGAGTTTGGTGGCATCAATGGCGTAGCGCAAATCATGCCCTGCGCGGTCTTTTACATAAGTAATCAGTTGCGCTGACGTGCCAGTTGGTCTGCTCAACTTATCATCCATTAGCTTACAAAGCAATTTGATGAGGTCAATGTTTTTCCATTCGTTGAAACCACCAATATTGTAAGTTTCACCTACTTTCCCACGATGAAAAATAACATCAATCGCACTAGCATGGTCTTCCACATAAAGCCAGTCGCGTACGTTCAGTCCCTCGCCATAGACAGGTAATGGTTTTTGGTGAATAATGTTATTGATAAAGAGCGGAATCAACTTTTCCGGAAATTGATATGCACCATAATTATTGGAGCAATTCGAGATAACAATAGGTAAATTGTAAGTATTGTAATATGCTCTCACAAAGTGATCAGAACTTGCTTTTGAAGCCGAATAAGGGCTACGCGGATCATACGGAGTAGTTTCTAAAAAAAATTCATCTTCATTTTCTAATGAGCCGTACACCTCGTCCGTAGAAACATGATAAAACAATTTCCCATCAAGATGATTAGACCAATTTTCTTTGGCAACTTGTAATAAGGTTAATGTTCCTATTACATTGGTATGCGCAAAAAGCAATGGATTGGAAATGGAGCGATCTACATGTGACTCCGCAGCAAGGTGAATAACAGCATCAAATGCGTATTTCTTAAACAAGTCTCTAATGTAATCTAAACCAGTAATATCACCCTTTTCAAATTGATAATTAGGTGCATTTTCTACATCTTTAACATTCTCCAAATTGCCAGCGTAAGTCAATTTGTCTAAATTAACTATCAAGTAATCTGGATAAGATTGTACAAACCTTTTTATAACATGAGCACCTATAAATCCTGCTCCACCTGTGATAAGAATTGTTTTTTGCATAACTTTTTATTGCTAAGGATAAAAAATATTTTACTTAGCAAACAAACGGCTTCGCCTTCAATAAGTCGCAAAGGCTTATTAGAACTAAAGAGAATGATAAAACAGAAAAAGCATAAATCCTAAAGCACCCTTTTCAAATTAGAATTAGGTACTTCTATATGTATGGCGTACTGAAGTGATTTCAACTCTACGACCATTGTTTTCTTTCCTTTTATTTCAGTTAACACACCTACCACGCCTGCTAAGTTACCTGTAACAATTTCTACCCTGTCCCCTACTTGATAGCAATTAGGTTCGATAGAAAGTATAATACTTTCTCCTACAATACGTTTGAGTAAGGCAATTTCATCCTCTTTCACAGAAAGAAGATTGCGACCAATTTTCACAAAACCCAACACCTCTTCTGTTTCTAATACTCGGACATAATCCGCCTTTTTGATATGCACAAAAACATAGCAATTTATTAGCGGCATTTCTACCGTCTTAACTTTCCGAGTATATCTACGAGTAAGATTTTGAATAGGAACATATGCTTCTATACCTTTTTTAGTCAACAAACGTTGGGCAAATTTTTCTTTTCTAAAAGGCGTATATACTGCAAACCACCTTGCTTCGGTGTCGTGTAAATGATTTTCGTATTCGATTGCAGATGTTGCCATTTGTCCAGTGGGTTGTGTGTGTTCCATTGAGAAATATCAATGCAAATCTACTCTTTTTTCCCGTTACACAAACTATCATATACTGTTTTAATAGTAATGATTTTCAGAGATTGAGTAGTTTTTCTACGCAAAATTAATCAAGAGTTTTGAATTTACAACTCTTAGGATGAAAATTAATATTATCTTCATGATGTTTAATGATAGAATTGACTTATTGCTATCGAATTGATTATCAGTTCTTACAAAAAGAACGACGCTTCTAAATAAAGTATTTAGAAGCGTCGTTTTGAATATTTTTTATCAGTTTTTTTAAACTAAAATCTTGGACAGTAAACACCGCGGCGTTCTTGACCACAGATTTTGTACACCAGGGCAAACTCGAAGCCCCCGTTGCCATTGCTAGCGGTAGCTAGAGGTGAAATATTGACATCGTAACTAAAACCTATGCTAAAGCTATTGTAATCAAAACGAGTAGATAAAATGGCAGCATCTGCAAGTACGCCTGAGTTATCTTCATCTTGATAACGATTGGCTACACGCACCCATGCGCCTACTTGAAAGGCTTGGTATTCTCTACTATCGCCGAGCAAGAATTTCAAACTTGTACCACCATTAACTTGAAAGGATGGTCCTTGTTTCATGACAATTACGCCAGGTACAAGACCAAATTTTGAACTAACGGGCACATCCCCCCCCATGTGTCCAGTGAAACGAGTGTAAAGTAAACTTTCGCCACCGTCAAAAAAAGATTGATTGGCGCGATTCAAATGATGGAAAGCTGCTCCTGCATAAAGAGAACTTCCCTTCTTTTCGTTCACACTAAACCAAAGTAAACCTGCTTCTGCATCGGCAAAAAGGAAATTATCATTCAATAAGTTTTCACCAGAACTTCGACTTGGGTCGAACCCTCCTTCACCATCGTGCTGATTAGGCCAGCGAAGATTCAAAAAATCAATACTTCTTTGGGCTATACCACCTTGCGCACCTACTACAAGGTAGTCATTGCGCTGCTTATTGCCCCCCATGCGCTTGCTATAAGAGAACGACAACTTGCCTGTTGTGGTGCTAAAACGAGATTCACCCGCTTGGTCGCCCCAAAAGACACCTCCAACGCCAATGTAGTCATAACGTCCAACAGCAATTCTTTGGTCATAAGATACAGAGTAAGTGTTGAAAGCATTTGATTTCAAAATGCTTGCCCATTGATTTCGATAGTTGGCAACTAACCTAGTATTACAGTTCATTACACCTGTCATTGCTGGATTCAGGTTGAGCGGTGATAGATAAAACTGTGAAAAATGGATGTCCTGTGCCTTCATAGAAAGCACTCCCATCAAAATGATTACAGAGAATACGACTCTTTTCATATTGGGTACTTGTACTGTGTTAAAGATGATGCAAAGTTAATGCTGTTCTCTCAAGGTGGTGTTGTCATATTGCATCCAACCGCTCAAAGATAGGTTGCTGCACTAATATCCAAAAATAAATGTACAATTACTTTTAGTGTGTAGCAGCAAAAAATTCCTTAATCGGTTTCGTATCAAAGAAACGCTCCCCATGTCAAGATATTTTCTGCCATCAAAATTCTTTTTCAAACTTTTTACGATTTCGCCACAGAGCACCATATTTTTCCACTAAGATATTGTCAAATAAATCTGCTTTCTCAAACAAATGCTTAAAGAGTGATACTCCGGTTTGTACATTCAAATATTGCTCAAAAATGAGCAGTGAAAGCACAATTTCCTTTGATTTGGGTTTTATACTAAATATTAGCCCTTCCATACGCTCATTTTCTGTGAGTAAAAATTCATAAACAGCTAATTTATTCTCTTCTGGAAGCCAACAAAGATAAGCATCACTCATAATTAATCCCGAATCCTCGTGGTAGATAACAATGATTTCAGCACTGCCTTGTTGAACGGTCCACTTGTCCACCCCTCTTCGAGCAAGGTGTGCTGGATACCCTATTTCAAAAAGCACTTGTTCGATTGTTCTTGCTACACCTTGTGGTTCGTATGCAGGAATGGAAGAAGGCAGCAGCATATATGCTCCACAATTTGGACAGTTGTATTGTTGTTCATTCGATTCAAAAACAATGGTCATGCAATGCTCGCATCGGGTGGCTTTGCTTTTTCTTTGCCGAAATTGCTGCAACGATATTTTTAAATAGGAAGCAGTCAAAGCAATACCTAACTTAGGATGATGAATAGATGGAAAAAGAATTTTCATTCCTAGTATATTTCCTTGCAAGTCTGTCAAAAAACCATTGCCCGAAGTGGTTGTTTCTTTTTTATCGTATATCAAAAAAGATACCCCGTGCTTGTCTTCCAACTGCTCCACCATTGTAGCGCTAGGAATTGATTCGTTCCAATAGTTTTCCGCATTCCATGTGAGTAGTGATGCTCCAATTTCGCATTGACCATGATTATTTGGTAAAAGTAAATCAGCTAAATCGTTGGGAAGATTGATGTGTTCGGGAAAACTCAGAAAAGCCATATCGCTATGTGCATCCAAGTAAACAACGTCCAATTCCTGTGCGGGTAAATACCAATTTTCAACAATGACACTACGATTATCCCGAACAATATGCTCGTTAGTTAAGATAAGTCTCTCTGATAGTAACATCAAACCAATCCCTCCTTCGTTGTAAGGCGTAGATATGTTAACAATGAGAGATTGAAGTCGTGTAATTGCATTATTCATAACCAACAAACATAAAAGACAACTCAAAATGATCATTAAGACTAAAGAACACTATATTTCAAGCACTTTATATGACCACGCCTTCAATTCCATTTGATAATCGTTGGTCACCTTTTGCGCTTTCCCAGTAATTACATCTTTGTAATTTCCGGCGCAATTTTTACATTGTAGCGTTGGATTTTGGGTTGTGGCACTCAAATTGAGTATCACTAGAATACGGTTACCGTCTTTTTCTCTTAGAAAAGCATATACCGCTTTGTCAATGTCTGTGGTAATACGCTGCGGTTCACCACCTGCCGAGCCATTCCAAAGAGCTTTGTTGCGATGTTTTAGTTTAAGTAGCGTCGAAAGTAATTCCTGCTTTGCATAATTTTTCCATTCAATGGAATCCTTCTCAAAAAATGCCAATCGTCGCGTTAAGGGTTCTTCTTGTCCGCTGTAAATCAAGGGCATACCATCAAAAGTGAAGGTAAATACGGTCATCGCGTCCACAGCATCCCCCATGCGCTCCAACTCTGTTCCTGCCCATGAGTTTTCGTCGTGATTGGTTATAAAGTGCATTAAATAAGCATTTTTGGAGTATTTACTTGATTTTTCTTTCCACCAATTATCAATAGAAACCAAACTATCTTTACCCTGTGCAACGCGATTCAAAGTGTGATGTAACGACCAGCCATAGCACATGGCAAACAGACTATCAGAATTGACCTGTTCGGGAATTTCAGCTTCTGCCAACATAAAAATATCAGGATTAGCTGCACGCAACTGGGGAATAGCTTGCTGCCAAAAATCCAAAGGAACGCCGTGCGCTACATCCATGCGGTAGCCGTCCACGCCAATTTCGTTTACCCAAAACAATAAGTCGCTAATCATTTCTGCTCTCATTTTCGGATTATCGTAGTTCAAATCGGCTACATCTGTCCAGCCCCATGATTCGCCTGTTTCTGGGTTGAGAGGGTCAGTTATCGTATCGGCTACTTGTGTAAAGTAATCAGGATGAGCTTTTATCCAAACATGATCCCAACCTGTATGATTAGGCACCCAATCCAAAATAATTTTCATATTGTAGCTATGGGCTTCCTTCAACAAAGATTTGAAATCGTCCATCGTACCAAATTCTGGATTAGTAGTGCGAAAATCAGAAACGGCATAGTAACTGCCTAAAGTGCCTTTGCGCTTGGTTTCACTAATTGGGAAAATAGGCATCAGCCAGAGTATATCAACCCCCATGTCGTTCAAACGCTTGAGATGCCCTTCTTGAAAGGCTTTGAAAGTCCCTTCAGGAGTATGCTGTCGGATATTGACTTCGTAAATATTAGCATTCTTCGCCCATTCAGGGGAAGCCGATTTTGAAACTGGCTTTATTGCTGTTTCTTGTCGGCAAGCAAAATTAGATACGGCTATAACAGAAAGCCACAGCACAATTTGACTATATTTCATATATTTTTTTGATGAAGATAAGTATTGTTCCCTAATGTGCAAAATCTAATTCGTAATTTCCTTTAATTCGCTCCATAGGTGGATTGTAATAACCATACTTTAGGTGTGGGAATTCCTTTTGAATTTCTTGCAATAACGTGCGAACGCCTATGGCTTCAGGTGTTTCTATGATACCTACCTTTTCCAAGTACCAGTCTGGGTCAATATTAAAATTGCGCCATTGAATCATTTTCAACCCTGTGGATTTAATGAATTGACGTAGCGCCTCGTATTCATCTACGCTATCTGTTACGCCGGGAAAGACAAAATAGTTAATGCTGGTCCAGCCGCCATAGCGATTCACAATTTTGATACTTTCCGCTAAATCCTGGAAATGATAATTATTGGGCAAATAGTAAGCATTATAAAGCCATTCTTGCACAGAATTGGTGCTGACGCGAATACTATTTAGCCCTACTTTACATAGTTCTTCAATAGCATTGGGCTTACTGCCATTGGTGTTGATGTTAATGCTGCCTTTTGGCGTAAATTGTCGAATTTGATAAATTGCATCCCTTAATGTTTCCCACATTAATATAGGTTCACCTTCACAACCTTGCCCAAAGCTAACAATAGGATATTCAGCCGTTTCTAAATGCGCTACGGCATATTCCACAATTTCACCTGCGCTAGGTTTAAAAGTCAAACGATCTTGGCTTGATTCAATACTTTCGTGTTCTGGCTGAAAAGAAATACAACCAATACAATTAGAATTACAGGCAGGCGAAGTGGGTATCGGGCATTCCCAACGCCCCATGAAGTAGTTTCTAGCCGCAGGACAATGATAACTCAACGCACAATTTTCTGCCAAATGCTCTACAATGCGATTGTTCGGAAAGCGATTGCGTAAATCGAGAATGCCTAATTCTACTTGGTTCTGGTCGAAGCCATCGCATTCTTGACGAATATCTCGCTCTACACGTTGCGCTGTTACATAAAATTCACCTTCATACCAACCAACTGCGGTATAGCAAAATAAAGGCAAAGTCGGTGCATCAGGCTCATTGATGAATGAAGCCAAAAATAAGGTCGTATGTGCAGGGGGTATAAAAGCTGCCACTGCCCAGCCTTTATCACAAAGGCGCATTTCACCTGTTTTCACGTCAATACCTACGGATATGCGATGCGGCAGTTGATACAAGCTACCTCCATTGGGAAGTAGTATCCAATCCTCTATTTCAGTGGGTTGTGCATAAAAGCCACTTCTACCTACAGCATATAGAGAAGTGTCCTCAAAAACATTGCCCTCATCATCGGCATAAAGTACAAATGGTGTATGTTTCAATAATTCCATTATGCAAAGATAGTGCTGCTACTGAAATTTTGTAGTGCTAATCCAACAACCATTCTGCATTATTTTCGTATGTTTGATGCAAGCCCATTACAGCCCGACTTAACTTAGGTTAATAAATATAAATACTTATTCAAGGTTGAAGCGTCCTTGATGAAATATTTATAACTGAAATTCATTATTAATTCAACATTTATGAAAATCACCTTGAGGCAGATGCTTGGCATCAATGCAGGCAAAGAATGGGATCAACTCTACAACAAAAACAATCCTTACGGTTACAATCCACTGAAAAATATCTTTAGTCATGTCCGCTCTTTTCATTTAATGGAAGATGACTATCCATTTGGCAAAACACCAAGCAATGCCACACCAGACGTAGCATTGCCTGGCGGCAAAAAAGGTTGGGGGCGCATGAATAATTATAACTTGCGCTACACAACTTGGCAAAAAGATTTTTCTTCCATTCGTACTTCCTTAGCCAGCATTGTAAAACAGGCAGAAGATGGTAAGGTGCTGGGCATGAGAAGTTTCCCCAACAACTGGTATGCTCAAGAAGAATGGGGCAGCAGCCCCGAAACCATAAAAGAAAATGCTCGAAAATATGCACTCGATTTTTTCCAGTTGCATGTTCCCAAAGAAAAAGATAGTAATCCATTAATTCATACCCTTGAAATTGGAAATGAACCTTGGGGCGATATTGGCGTGATGGGTTTTCAGCAAGTAGCCAAAGGCATTATTGCTGCTTATAAATCTTATTATAATCAATCGCCACCAATAGCTTTAAGCGTGGGAGCATTTCAGGCGCACAATCCTAAAAGTGTATGGAAATGTAAAGAATGCAAATATCCCTCGGGCGATTATGTTGTGCCAATGCTAGATGATGAAATCTTAGAAAACATCAGTGAAATTACCGTACATCCTTACAGTTTTACCATTGGAACGGTTAATTTGGTAGAGCCTCCAGAAGCTAGTACCTCTGATTTTAGGCATGTACAATCCATGCTGGATTACAAGAATAAGGTAGCGCCTCAACTTAAAATTGCTGCTACTGAATTTGGTTGGGACAGCGAAAGCGTTGGTGAAGTAGCACAAGCTCTTTACCTAGTCCGCAACATTGTACAAATGATGAGTATGGGTTTTCATCATTTGTACCTCTATGAAGGCATGGACAATCCAGGTATGAAAGGACTTTACGCTACTTCGGGTTTATTTACAGCAACCTTGCCTAATCGCGTAATTGACCAACCTAAGATAGCATACAAGATTCTATTGCAAATGATGCACTTTTTGGGCGATACAGCAGTCAAAGAAATGATTGTTGCTAACAAAAATATTTATGCCTATCTGTTGGGCAAAGACAATGTTGCAACGCACTTTATTTTTTGGTTGCCCAAAAATATTAATCACCTAAAAAATCCTGATAAAAATGAATGGGTGGAGCTACCTGATTTTTTGGCAACAAAAAAACTAGCACCCAGACGACGTTTTCATAAACTAGATGGCAATATTACACTAAACAATGATTTAACTTTTGCTCAAGTCGCTGCCGACTATCCAACGGATCAATACTTCCAGCGAAAGAAAAATATGATTAGCCTTTGGGCAAGTCCTGTACCTTATGTACTAGAATTAATACCTTTGACCAATGAACTTGAAAAAAGAAAGTAACATTACTGTTAATTCAGTCATTTAAATACAAGCAAAAATTAACGGATGAACCGATACGCTGTTATTGATTTGGGGACGAACACGTTTCATCTACTCATTGTTGAGCAGAACGGGCAGAAGATTTATCAAGAACGCCGATTCGTGAAATTAGCGGAAAACGGAATTGAGTGCATTGGGGAAAAGCCTTTCCAAAGGGGCATACAAACTATGTTGCATTTTCATTTGGTGTTACAAAAATTTAATGTCCAACAAGTGCAGGCATTTGGTACGGCAGCATTACGCACAGCTTCCAATGGCGAAGCCTTTATCGAAGAAGTGGAAGAATCCACTGGCATTGAGGTGCAACTTATCTCTGGCGAGCGCGAGGCGGCACTCATCCAAAAGGGAGTAGCACAAGCCATTCCGCCACTCGATGCCAATTCGCTCATTATGGACATTGGCGGCGGCAGTGTCGAATTGATTATTGCCAATCAGCATCAAGTGTTTTGGGCGCAAAGTTTCCCAATTGGCGTTGCGGTATTGTATCGTCAATTCCAGCAGAACGACCCTATCACACAAGAGGAAGTGCAGACTTTAGAGAACTTTTTACACGATACGCTAAGCCCTTTACACCAAGCGATAGCGCAATATGGCGCAAGTCAATTTGTAGGAGCATCGGGGACTTTTGATGTGCTGGAAGATAATCTACCCCATGTAGAAACTGGCGAACACTATTGCATTATTCGAGCTAAAGATTTCTTCAAATACTATCAGTACACCCTTTTTACTACTGTTGCAGAAAGGCTCAACAGAAGGGATATCCCAGAAGCACGCGCCGAACTTTTAGCGGTTGCTCTTGTACTGATAGCGTTTTTGTTGAAAAAGTATCAATTTGAACAAATCATCATTTCTGAATTTGCGATGAAAGAGGGGATGTTAGCAGAAATGTTTGAAAATAATCAATGATTTTCAGCGGGATTAGAATACTTGTATCTACACCGAATCAATAAAAAACTTAACATAGGTTCAGGTATAAATTTTTGGATTACTGTCGTAAAAACGATACTTTTACAAGCCGTTTTAGAAGTAACTAGAAAGTTATTAACTTTATGTTAATAACTTCTTTTGACAGCTATTTCACAAAAGCCTACTTTAGTAAATAATTATACAAAATTCATGCGATGAAAAATAATGACGCAGTGGTTATTGGGTTGCATCCTAATAACGATGAAATATACAGGCTCATTATCACTTTGGCAACTAGAAACAGAGCGCAAGGAGATAGAATAGAAGAAGTGATTAATAGTATGCCAGAAGGAGAAATCAGCTATGTTGAAATAGCAGATGATAATGACGATGCCACCTACCTAAAGATATTTTGCGCTGACGAACGAGTTGCTAAGCAGTTTTTTAAAACTGCGCTAGGTGAGTCAACTAAATTGAGTATCATAGACAACAAAGAACTAGAAGCAAAAAAAATTGAGCATAAAATTGATACCTTAGTTAAAGTTAAATATCATTCTGCTTAATATTGTCTAACTTATTTCTAAGAATCGCTAAATCTGCGTCAGACTCTAGCATTTCTCTAAAAAGTTTTTCATTAATCACCTCAGGTGAAAAATCTTTACCTTTTTCCTTAGCCAGTAAGACAATATCAGCGTAAGGATTAGTATTATCTTCTGCGGAAGTATTATCCACTAAACTCGCAAAAACACCATTCACCGTAGTTACAATATTACGCTCGTCTTGCCTTATGATTCTGTTGGGTATTTTAACAATCATATAAGAAATCACACGAGTACCTATTTCTGGATGCGTAGCTATACATAGTTTTCCATCGCTCATACTGCATACCCCAATTTGATTGGCTACATCGGAATCCATATCTTTAGTGTAAAGTGTTATTTTGCTGCTT
>CALDYY010000106.1 GCA_937944245.1 uncultured Saprospiraceae bacterium
GCCAACATCTTAGGAGCTAACGACCGCTTAGTTATTGGTGTGGCAGGTGTAAAAAGTAGAGGTAGGGCATTAATACAAGGTGCTTCAAAAGTACCCAACACTACCATCAAGTACATCTGCGATGTAGATAGCCGAGAAGAAGCAACTTCAGCAGCATTAGTGTCGAAAGTGAACAATAATACACCAAGTTTTTTTGTGGACATCCGTAAAATGCTGGAGCAAAAAGATATGGATGTATTGATGATTGCTACGCCTGACCACTGGCATGCACCAATGACATTAATGGGACTTCAAGCGGGTAAGCACGTTTATGTAGAAAAACCCTGTGGACACAATGCAAAAGAAGGAGAGATGCTGATTGAGGCACAGAAAAAATATGGTAAAGTCGTACAAATGGGCAACCAACAACGTTCCGCGCCTACTTCTATTCAAGCAGTTAAGGACATTCGCGAAGGAATAATTGGTGAGGTCTATTTTGGAAAGGCTTGGTACTACAACAAAAGAGGGTCTATCGGTAAGGGTCAACAAACACCCGTACCAGCATGGTTAAATTGGGATTTATGGCAAGGTCCAGCACCTCGAACAGCTTTTAAAGATAATCTAGTACATTACAACTGGCATTGGTTTTGGCACTGGGGGACAGGCGAAATATGCAACAATGGAACACACGAAATTGATGTTTGCCGTTGGGCTTTAGGTGTGGATTATCCCATAAAAGTAAGTTCTTCAGGTGGTCGCTATCACTTTAAAGACGATTGGGAATTTTACGATACGCAAATTACAAACTTCGAGTTTGCCAACAATAAAATGATTTCTTGGGAAGGCAATAGTTGTAACCCTTATCGAATAAGCGGTACAGATAGAGGCGCAAGCATTCACGGCACTAATGGTACGATTTTACTGACCAGAAACTATTATCGTTTATACGATATGGACAACAAATTAGTGAAAGAAATGACGGAATCAGAAATGTCTGCCACGACTAATGTTGTTGGTGGTGGAGGGCTAGATGCCTATCATATTGATAATTTCGCAGATGCCATTCGAAAAAGCACACCACAAAATTCAGACATCACAGAAGGTCATAAAAGTGTGCTATTGTGTCATTTAGGAAATATTTCACAAAAAATGGGTACTTCCCTAGAAACTAGCCCAACTAATGGTCGTATTCTCAATAATAAAAAAGCAATGAAGATGTGGGGACGTGAATACGAAAAAGGTTGGGAAATGAAGGTTTAATTCATTTGAGTAATTTAGTTGAATTGTTTATTTGTTAATTGCTTGGTAAACACATCTACTAACAAATAGACAATTCAACAAATAAACCCTAACACGCTAGTTATATCATCTGAAAATGGTTATTCCTAAACTTCTCCTTTCAACATGCGCTAACACACTAATATTCTAGTATATTTGAAGATAAATACTAAAAGGCGCGCCAAAAATTCAAAGAGGATGTAGCGGCTAAAAGAAGAATTATAATTAAGATTATAAGCGGTAAATGAATCATTTTTATGTCGCATTGTTTTCTGAGTTGTGAATGGGGCACGTCATCGTTTCGGCTCAAGTTAGTTAATCAGCAATCAGCAAAAATATTAGCTACCCTTAAATCACCTCAAGGAGTAAAGCAAACATTTTTTGCTTGGGAGAAAAATGCGACTGAAGACCAAGCTAGTTTCTATCAAAAATTGCTTCAAAATGCAATAGACCAAATGAGTCAGAAGCTAGAACAGAAACTAGACAGTCTAAAAGTTGTGCTTTCCGGAATGTCATCCTCTTCTATGGGTATGAAAGATCTACCTTATGCCTCATTGCCTATGCCACTAGATGGGAGTCAGCTTATTGTTGAAATCATACCTGCTAACAATAATTGTCGCCACGACATGTATCTCATTTCAGGCTTAAGCAAAGCTGGAGATGCCATGAGAGGTGAGGAAGTACAAGCCATCGGCTGGCATCAAGTAAGCGCATTCATGCCTAAAAAATGCTTGCTAATCATTCCAGGCACACATGCTAAACATTTGGTCATTGAAGACGAACACATTATAGATTTCAAAACTTATATGACTGGTGAGCTTTATGAAATTATTAGTGCCAATAGTGTCTTAAAAAACTCTATACAAACAGTTCAAGCATGGGATTATCCCAATAAGGATGCTTTTGCAGCAGGGGTAAAAGATGCACAAACTGCGAATATCAGTAATCAACTTTTTTCTATTCGCGCTAGAACTTTAGAAGGTAGCCTAAATAAAATAGAAGCCGCTCATTATTTAAGTGGGCTACTTATCGGTTACGAACTAAAAGAATGTATTGAACTATCCTACCCTATTGTACTTTGTTGTTCTTACAAATTTGACCAAATGTATCAGTATGCCTTATCTTCATTAAAATTAAAAGAAAAAACCATCATTCTTTCCCAAGAAAGTGTGGAAGACCTTGCTGTTTGGGGACAAATGACCGTTTTAGAATAAGATACGAAAACAGAACTAACTTTTCTATAATGTTACTCCTACTTTTATTACTTAGCGTTATATTAATTGTATTGTTAACCACTCGACTAAATGTTCATCCATTTTTAGCACTTTTGGGAGCTGCTTTATTATTTGCATTGCTTGCAGGAATGCCCTTTGCTACTATTATCCAATCCATTAACGATGGGTTTGGAGGCACTTTAGGAAAAATTGGCTTAGTTATTATTTTAGGTGTTATTATTGGTGCTTTTTTAGAATATTCTGGTGGGGCTTTCCGATTGGCGGAAGCTGTACTGCAAATTATTGGGCGTAAAAGAATACACGAAGCAATGGGCATAATGGGCTTTATTGTAGCTATCCCCGTATTTGTGGACAGCGGATTTATACTGCTCAATCCTCTAAATAGAAGTATTTCCAAACAAGCTAAAGTCTCATTAGCAGGCACTGCCGTTGCATTAGCATTAGGTTTAATGCTTACCCATGTGATGGTACCACCCACGCCTGGACCTATTGCAGCAGCAGGGATACTGGGTGCAGATGTAGGTCTGGTAATGTTAGTTGGCTTAGGTGTTAGTGCCATTACGCTTGTCTTTGCTATTTTATTTGCCAAATACTTTGCTTCAAAAATTTATATTGACCCAGCACCAGAATTGACAGAAGAAGAAGTTGTACAAAAAATAAAAAATTCGCCTACCGTTTTCAAATCCTTTCTTCCCATTCTAATACCCATATTATTAATTGTTGGGAAATCCATAATAGAATTTAGTTTTCCTAAAGAAGCCTTACAAAATAATTTTGCTCAAACCCTACTTTTCGTTGGAACACCAGTAATTGCCTTATTTATTGGTATGCTACTATCGTTTTTATTACCAAAAAAATTAGCACAAGACACCTTTTCCACTAACGGGTTAGTTGGAAAATCTATAATGAGTGCTGCTAATGTTTTATTAATTACAGGAGCAGGTGGCATTTTTGGCACTATTCTACAAAATTCAAATATTGCCGACTTGTTGGCAAATATAATAACCGACTTTAATATGGGTATTTGGCTACCTTTTTTGTTGGCAGCCGCCATTAAAACGGCACAAGGCTCTTCCACTATTGCCATTATTACAGCAGCTTCTATTGTTGCACCTTTATTAAGTAACTTAGGGTTTGAAACTGCACTTGATAAGGCGATAGCAGTAGTTGCTATTGGTGCAGGCTCAGCCGTTATCTCCCATGCTAATGATAGTGCTTTTTGGGTCGTTACGCAACTTTCTAGCATGGACGTAAAAACAGGCTATCGCATTTATTCCACTGGCACTTTACTCATTGGCATTGTGGCAGCTTTGCTATTATTTTTGCTCTCGCTATGGGTCTAATTTTCAAACTAAAGTTTGCCAATATTTACTAGATTTGTAGCAAATATTTCAAAACATGACCATCGAAATCATCATCAAATACGTTCATTTTGTTACCATCTTTGCTATCGTTGGCTCATTGGTGAGTGAGCATTTACTGCTCAAAGAAAAAATGACCAGAGCAGAAATACAAAGACTTTCCGTCATTGATGGCGTTTATGGATTAAGTGCAATTATTTTACTCGGTGCAGGACTAGCCCTTTGGTTGTGGGTAGGCAAACCTGCCGAATTCTATTCCAAAAATTGGATATTTCACTTAAAATTGGGAATGTTTGTTGGGTTGGGCTTGCTTTCCATCTATCCTACTATTTTCTTCCTAAAAAACAGAAAAGGAGAAAGTATGGACGAATTAGTCGCCATTCCCAGTGCTATCAAATGGATGCTGCGCATGGAGTTACTCTTATTATTCCTTATGCCACTTTTTGCTACATTAATGGCAAGAGGAATTGGTTATTTTGGTGAATAAATCCATTCTTTTAATATCTTCATGGCTTAACGATTTAATGATGAAGGTATTAATTGCAACCGATAGTTTTAAAGATGCACTTTCCGCAAAAGAAGTCTGCGAAGCCATAGCACAAGGAATACAACTTGCCAACCCCAATATACAAACCATTGTGTTGCCTCTTGCCGATGGAGGGGAAGGCACGCTACAAGTCCTGATGGCACATCAGCCCTGCACGATACAGCATCTCGAAGTGTGCGATCCATTATTTAGACCTATTGAAGGGCATTATGCCCTCTCTAAAGATGGGCAAACCGCTTTTATCGAAATGGCAGTTGCTTCTGGCTTGGAATTATTGACACCCAATGAACGCAATCCACTACAAACCAGCACTTTCGGAACAGGACAACTCCTTCTGGATGCTATCCAAAAAGGTGCAACAAAAATTTTTGTAGGCATTGGCGGAAGTGCCACTAACGATGCAGGTATGGGCATGGCAAAGGCTTTGGGTTATCGTTTTCTGGATAATCAGGGCAATGAGTTAAGCCCGATTGGTGCAAATTTAAGTCAAGTACAAAAAATTGATGGCAGTCAATGTCAACGCAGGGTAGCATTACAAACACAACAAATTGAGGTTAAAATCATTTGTGATGTCAACAATCCACTTTATGGTACTTCAGGAGCAGCTTATGTTTATGCAGCGCAAAAAGGTGCAACACCAATCATAATTGAGCAATTAGACTTTGGTTTGCAGCATTTTAGTAATTTATTACATCAGCAATTTAATCGAGACTTTTCTTCGCAAATTGGGGCAGGTGCAGCAGGAGGCATGGGCGCAGGCTGTGCTGCTTTTTTAAATGCGTCCTTGCATCCTGGCATAGAGCTAGTTCTTCAACACATTGGTTTTGAAGAATATTTGAAGGAAGTGGATTTACTCATCACTGGCGAAGGCAAGTTAGATTATCAAACGCAAAGTGGTAAACTCATCAAAGGATTAACGCAAATGGCAGAAAAATATAGTGTTCCTGTTATTGCCTTGTGTGGTGCATTGGAAGCCAATCCTGAAGCCATTAAAGCACTGGGATTGAAAGCAGCATTTTGTATTCAAACTAAACCAGTGGATTTACCCCAAGCCTTGCAAGAAACAGCCACCAATCTGACCAACACTGCTTTCAATATCACAAAACTATGGTTTAGAAATTAACAAATGTCAACACATGCTTCTCCATCGTGTCCAGCGTGCTGGCATCTTTGATTTTATTATTTTCTATCAGGGTTTCAATACGGGAAATAGGTAATTGTTGAGGCATTACGACTGCTCCCATATGCTGCAAAATATGGGTTAGTTGATCCATTCCTCGTAAGTTACCTGCTCGCCCAGAAGCCGTACCTACCAAAGCTATCTTTTTGTTCTTGAAGTTCATACTGTAATTGCGCACCGAAACAGCATCAATAAATAGCTTTAAAGCACCTGTGATACCGCCATTGTACTCTGGCGAAATGATGTAAAACTTATTGGCAGCACTAATAAACTCATCTTGTAACTGTGCTACACTTTCTGCTTGATTGCCTTTTTCGTACATTGCTGGGAAAAACCAGTCGTGCGATATTTGGTCTAAACTCAAATATTTCACTTCGTCATTAGCATAATTAAGCAAAAGCTCATAAAAATGCTGTGCAATAACATGAGAATTATTGTTCAAACGATTTGTACCGTTAATCACTGTAATCATAGATAAATATGGTTGATACTGTAAACCACTACAAAAGAAAATAAGGGGCATTTAGTTCAAATTACCCCTTATTTTCCTACTTATACTCCCCTATCCAACACCACATCAACCTTCTTTTCCTTATCTTCCCTTAAAATAGTAATCGTTACTGTTTCACCTGGTTTGTGTTTTTCTAAAGCAAGGATGAGGTCGCTGTAATTTTTAATCTTGCTATTGTCAAGACCTGTAATAATATCGCCTAACTCAATTCTGCCATATTTATCGCGAAGTGTGCCTTTCAAACCTGCTTTGGCTGCACCACTATTTTCTACAACTCCCATAATGAGTACCCCTTCCACATTCAACTGCTGACGAGCTGGATAAATGCCCAAAGTAGGACGGTTAATTCTACCATACTGAATCAAATCAGGCACTACCCATTTTACGGCATCTACTGGAATAGAAAAGCCAATACCAGCATAAGCACCTGACGGAGAATAAATTGCAGTGTTTACACCAATTAGTTGACCCGCAGAATTAAGCAACGGGCCACCTGAATTACCAGGATTGATAGCCGCATCTGTTTGAATCACATCTTGAATGGTTACGCCACCGATGGATTGAATCTCACGACCTAATGCACTTACGATACCCGTAGTTAAAGTCTGGTCTAAACCAAAAGGATTACCTATGGCATAAGTGGTCTGCCCCACTCTCAATCGTTCGGAATTACCTATTGGAATAGGACGGAGCGACTCAGCGGACGCACTAATTTTCAATACCGCTAAATCTTTTTCAGGAGCGATACCTACCAATTCCGCGTCCCATGTACTGCGATCAGAAAAAGTGACGGTAGCTTTATCGCCTTTTTCTGCTACAGTTTGTACCACATGGTAATTAGTAATAATATGTCCCGATTTATCCCAAACAAAACCAGAACCTGTACCTCTTGGCACTTCTGTAATATTCGTGCTAAAATAATCGCGCTGGCGCGCTAATGTAGTGATATACACTACGGATGGTGCAGCTTTTTCAAACAAGCGAATGGTAGATTTTTCTTCACTACTCAAACTGTTATTGGCTTCTTCATCTGCACTTGTACTAAATGCTGAATCCGCATTTTCTTCCTCAACTGTTGTTGTAGTAGCTGCTTGATTTTCATTTCCTGTATTATTTTTCCAAGCAGTACCAATAAAAAAACCAGCTACCAAAAGGACAATACCTAAAATTACATTTGAAGTTTTCAATGGATATAATTTTTTTTAAACAATGGGTTAATGCTTTCCAATTTTAACAAAAGAACAGTTCTGATGTAGGAGAGTTTTAAGTGATTAATGAAGTTTTAGAAAATAAAAAAGGTGCTGGACTTTCGCCCAGCACCAATTATAATGACTCTAGTTTTACTTACACTTTGTGAATTATCTATTCGCAATCACAAAACGCTCGCTGTTACCTTGTTGGTCTAAGATGAAGTAAACGCCTGCCGCTAAGTTAGATAGGTCAAGTTTTACCTCGTTCCATCCTTCATTGGCTCTGCCTGCACTTACCACCTGCACTCTTCTTCCC
>CALDYY010000107.1 GCA_937944245.1 uncultured Saprospiraceae bacterium
TCGGCGTGCATAATGGCAATGTATTTGCCTTTGGCAGCGCGGATGCCAGCGTTGTAGCGTTTGGGTTGCCCTAAGTTTTGACCGTCTATAAAAAGTTGGATTCTTGGGTCGGTGTAAGCACGGAGGAGGTCAACGCTGCTGTCTGTGGAGCCGTCGTCGAAGATGAGGAATTCAAAGTTGGTGTACGTTTGTTTTAAGATACTATCTACTGCCGCTTGAAGGTATTTTTCAGCATTATAGACTGGCATAATGACCGTTACGAGTGGCGTATTCATTGTATCTCTCATCAATTTATTATATAATGATAACCAGTATTTATTTACGAAGGTTAAACTAAAATGATACCACAAGATTACGGAAAAGGATACTAAACTTTCAGGAAAATACGCTGTCGAAAGAATAAATTAATAAAAAAATGATATGTTAAGGACGCATGCTAAAAACTATTTTTTCGTTAAAATCGTTATTTTTGCGAATATTGTTTGGTTTAAATTGTAATTAAACGTATTGATAATTTATGGATGCTATAAAACAAACAAGGGACAAAGTTCGCTATTCGGATAGCGAGTTGGCAATGTTCAAGGTACTTATTGAAAAGAAGCTGGCTCGTGCTAAGGAGCAACTCAATTATTTTCAAAGTCAAATGGATGATTTTATTGATAATCCAGACACAAAAATGAAAGGTTTGAGCGATGCTGCTGGAATTGCAGAAAACGAAATATTAGGTAATTCCACAGAGCGATTGAGCAAACACGTTACGCACCTAGAAAATGCTTTGTTTAGAATTGAGAATAAAACCTATGGTATTTGTAGGGTTACTGGAGAATTGATTGATAAAAAACGCCTACAAGCTGTGCCACATGCTACCTTGAGCATGGAAGCTAAATTGGGCAGAAAAAAATAAGCCACTTTCCACATCAGCAGTAGGAATAAAAGAACTATTCCTATTGCTGGTTTTCTTTTGCTATAGCATATTTCAAAATTTCTTCATACACCCACTTCCATTCCTGCCAATTATCCAATGCTGAAAAAGAGCTATTGTGCCATAATAATGTAAAATTACCATTCACTTCTACCGTATTATCTATTATCTTTTTTGTCCTTTCCAATCCCTCTTCAGGAGTTAGTTTTAAATAATCCTTTAACGTTACATCCATCACTTGAAAAGGATGAATCCATAAGTTGGTTGTAGTTTCCATTTTTAAATTGTACCATAAAAATGGTTGTGCAACACTAGCTCTAAAGCCAGTCTGTTCGGCATAACCCATGCTATAATCGTGTTGGATATGATTATTAATTAACTGTTGATAAGTTGTTGGCAATGATAGTTTTAAAAAATGTTGTCGGCTCAGTAAAATATCTTTTTTTATAATAATATTCAATCGCTTTATTTCTTTTTTTAATTGTTGAGGCTGCTCATTGGAGGCGTAAGAAGGGTGAATCCCTGTTTTATAATCAATATTGATTGTTTTTATTAAATTTTGTAAATAGTGATTATAATAAGGAATATTTTTATCAAATTTTCCATAATCACCAAGTAGAAAAAAGAAAATGGGAGAAATCTGATATTTTTGATGTATTATTTTTAATTCATCAAACACAAAAAAAGGGTCAGATTCTTGATATGTGAGGACTTTTAATCTGCGCCTTAATTGCTTAAAATCTAATGTTAATAAGTCTTTTACGAGATGAGCAGTTGTTCTAAATAGTCCCTTGTGTAAATATGCCCAAGCTAAATCCACATCAAAAGTAGGGTGAAAAGTAAAATGAGCAGAAGGAAAATATAATGATGGAAAAAGTTGATTTAGTCGTTTTTTTAATAAAGCTGCCCAATGATGGATAATTGGTATTTGTAAAAAATCACCGTTATAAGCCAAACTTTCGGAGGCAGGAAATCTTCCATGTTGGTCAGGTTTAAAAGGTAAATACTCTTCATAGCGCGAGAGTAAATAAAAACTTGCTGCAAAAATATCAAATCCTAAAAAGCTATTATTTTCAAAAAAACAGGTTAAATTACCCTTATTCAATAGATTAATTTCTTGTATTCGAATGCCTTTTTCAAACAGCAAGGCAACAGGTGGTATATGGATTTCATGCTCGCCAATGGAAGCGGAAGAATAGTTTATTTTGGGTAGAGGACTATTGCTAAATAAGGTTACGTTTGTAATAAATTCATAATCAGTAGAAAGCAGTTGAGTAAATAAAAAATCTACGATGTAGCTCAATCGTGGAGTTAACTCTGGGCTATAAATCAATATTCTGTTGTCAGCCTTCAAATTGTTAAGCGATTAATAAATTAATTTATCAAATGGTTAATATAGTGCATTTAAACACGAATTTATTTATTTTCGGCACAAAATTAAAACCTATGAAATACCTGCTTCAAACGTTCTCTGTAATGTTATTGCTTTCTACGCTAGCTTGCAAATCTTCTGTAAAAATGCTAGAAGGAGGCGATTACGATAGTGCTATTGACCTTGCCATCAGTAGATTGACAGGCAAGAAAAAGAAAAGTGCCAAAGAAGTAGCTGCTTTGGAAGATGCCTTTGATAAAGCGACTGCTCGCGACATGAACCGCATTAATGCCTTAAAAAGTGAAGGAAGACGAGAGAACTGGGAGCGTATTTACGACTTGGCGAAAGGTATCGAACGCCGACAAGCGAGAATAGAACCACTTTTGCCTTTGGTGGATGAGCGAGGAAAGAAAGCAGATTTTAAATTTGTGCGTACTACTCCTATCCTTCAAGAAGCTAGAGTTAATGCTACTGAATATTTATACGAACTAAGTTTGGATTTTTTAAAACGTGCTAGGGAAGGCGATAAACCAGCAGCGCGAGAGGCTTACCATCATTTAAGTAAAATTGACCGCTTTTTTAATAATTATAAGGATAAAGACCAGTTGATGCAAGAGGCGCGTCGTTTGGGCGTTTCCCACATCCTTTTTAGAATGGAAAATGCAGCTAACGTAATTATTCCAAGAGATTTTGAAGAGGAAGTATTAAGAATGAGCGTACAAGATTTGAATGAACTTTGGCGTGAATACCATATGCGTAATCCTGGCAATATTCGATTTGACTACGAAATTGTGATGAGTATTCAAGGCATTGAGCTTACACCAGAGCGTGTGCGAGAGCGAGAATATCAAGAAACGGCAGAGATAAAGGATGGTGAGCGCAATCTTTTGGATGATAAAGGTAAAGAGGTCAAAGATTCGACAGGAAAAGTCATTAAAGTACCGATTATTAAAGTCGTACAAGCCAATATTTTGGAGGTATATCAAAGCAAATCGGCACTGGTAAGCGGCACTTTGTTTTTTTATGACAAAAGAAGAAATAGCTTAATGGATAGCCAACCTATTGCTGCGGAAGCTATTTTTGAACATTATTCTTCCACCTTTCAGGGGGATCGTCGTGCATTAAGCAATGAAGCAAGAAGACGGATTGGCAACCGCCCTATTCCTTTTCCGTCCAATGAAGCCTTAGTATTGGACGCTGCGAATGTGTTGAAGCCAATTATTAAACAAAAAATGGAAAAGGCAAATTTCTTTTGATACTTATAATAAAGGAACAAGGATAACTGTAAGAAATAGTTATCCTTGTTTATAACGTTCTCGTAAATTATAATTTATCCAACCGATAAAGCTGTAAATTTTCAATGAGGTCAATAAGTTTTTCGCCGTATTTAGGGTCAGTGGCATAACCTGCACTGCTTAAACCTTTTGCCCAGCCTTTGTAGTCGGTAGGTTTCAGGTGATAAAGCGATTTATAACGGTCTTTTTGTAGCAATATGCTGTGCGCTCGATAGCTTTCCCAACTGGATTTATAGATTCTAAAAAAGTCTTTGTGTGAATCGTCTTCAAAATTACTACAATGTCCTCTTTTACAGGTCTTTGAAAAGCATTTAATTCCAAAATGGTTATTGTTCTTACTGGCAAGTTTACTTTCACCGCAGTTACTTTCTATCAAACCTTGTGCTATGGTAATGCTGGCGGGAATGCCATATTTTTTCATTTCCTCTTGCGCTACTTTAGCAAATTGTTTAACATATAGCTCTTGCTTTTTACGCTTTTCCAATTTTACTGCTGGCGCAATTTTTTCACCTAAACCTTCTGCTTCGTAAGTTAGATTAGAATAAGTGTTAGCTAAAGAGGTACTTACCGTTTGTGGTTCAACATAAGCGCGTGATGCCATTTTGCGTAAATTGGAAACAGGAGTTGTTGTTTTTGGCTCATCTTCCAAAGCAGCATATGATTCATCTACCGCTAACACGTCATCGGTATCGTAGGTGTCTTCCACATCATTCATGGAGAATTGGATGGAAACATCTTTTTGTTGCCAAGCGAAAATTAAGCCAATCACCAATAATAGCAACATTACTTGCGAGGACTGCATTAGCTTTTTTGTACCATAAGTAGGTTGAGGATAACGTTTTTGGCTCATCTCTGAATTAATTTATAATGGCAATTTAAAACTTTTTATTTTAAAATAAAAGAAAAGTTTTAAATTTTACACAAAAAACTGATTACAGAAACTAAATGGTTACCAATAGTAACCATTTAGTTTTAAGTTAGGAGGTAACTTATTGTGCTACTATCAACTGTTCTTCAGGCTCGTAATTTAGCACTGGAGCCAACCAACGCTCTGCTTCCTCTAAAGACATCCCTTTTCGCTTCGCATAATCTTCTACTTGGTCTTTGGCGATTTGCCCTAATCCAAAATATTTAGATTCTGGATGGGAAAGATACCAACCACTCACAGAAGCTGCTGGATACATAGCACAACTTTCAGTAAGCATGATGCCTGTTTGCGTCTCCACGTCCATAAGTTGCCAAAGTGTTTTTTTCTCTGTGTGTTCTGGACAAGCAGGATAACCAGGTGCAGGTCTTATGCCTTGATATTTTTCGTGAATTAAGTCGTCATTACTCCAAGATTCATCGGCGGCATAACCCCAAAATTCTTTGCGCACGCGCTCGTGCATTCGCTCGGCAAGTGCTTCTGCAAAACGGTCAGCGAGTGCTTTTAGCATAATGGCATTGTAATCGTCTTGCTGATTTTCAAAATGTTTTACCCATTTTTCGATACCGATACCTGCTGTTGTAGCAAATGCACCAATGTAATCGCGACGATTCAAGGGCTGTCCGTCGGCATCAAACTTAGGTGCAATAAAATCTGCTAAACAGAAATTAGGTTGACCGGGTGCTTTTTGCAATTGCTGACGCAAATGATGTAAAGTGGCAACTACTTTTTCTCCGCTTTCATCCTTGTACAATTCGAGGTCGTCATCATTAACACTGTTTGCAGGATAAAATCCAATGACTGCTTTGGCTGTCAACCATTTTTCCTTGATAATGCGTTGCAACATTTTTTGAGCATCGTTGTATAATTTTTGTGCTTCTATGCCCACATATTCATCTTTAAAGATAGCGGGAAATTTACCTTTAAGTTGCCAACTTGAAAAGAATGGAGTCCAATCAATGTAATCTACCAATTCTGCCAAATCATAGTCAGTAAATAATTTCGTGCCTACGAATTGTGGTTTGGAGGGTACAAAATTTGTCCAATCGAGTTTTACTTTGTTCTTGCGGGCTTGTTCAATGGAAATAAATTTCTTCTGTTCTGTTCTGTTACCTCGTGCAATTCTAATATTGGCATAGCTTTGGCGAGTATCAATGATGAAGTTACTGCGTGTGTCTTCGTCTTCACCAATTAATGCAGAAGCCACTGCTACACTACGCGAAGCATCTAATACATGCACTACCGGTCCGTCATATTGAGGCTCAATTTTTACTGCCGTATGTGTCTTGGAAGTGGTAGCACCACCAATAAGCAAAGGAATTTTAAAGCCTTGTCGCTGCATTTCCTTAGCCACGTAAACCATTTCATCTAAAGAAGGTGTAATCAACCCACTCAAACCGATAATATCTACTTTTTCCTCGCGAGCTACCTTGAGGATTTTATCCGCAGGCACCATTACGCCCAAGTCAATGATGTCAAAATTATTGCAACCTAGTACCACGCCTACGATGTTTTTACCAATGTCATGGACATCGCCCTTCACGGTAGCTAAAAGAATTTTACCTTTTGTTGAACCACCGCTTGCTGCCTTTTCTTCCTCAATAAATGGTGTAAGGTAAGACACTGCTCGCTTCATTACCCTAGCACTTTTTACTACTTGCGGTAAAAACATTTTTCCAGCTCCAAATAAATCACCTACCACATTCATCCCATTCATAAGCGGTTCTTCAATCACTTGAAGAGCAAAGCGATAATTTTGGCGCGCTGCTTCCGTATCTTCCTCAATAAATTCTGTAATGCCATGCACGAGTGAATGTGTTAGGCGGTCTTGCAAGGACTTTTCTCGCCAGCTTAGGTCTTTTTTAAGAACTTTGCCATCGCCACCTTTAAGTTGCTCGGCATATTCTACTAAACGTTCTGTCGAATCCAACCTTCTATTGAATAGCACATCTTCAATGCGATTGCGCAATTCAACAGGTATTTCTTCATATACTTCAATCATTCCTGCATTAACGATACCCATATTCATACCTGCTTGAATAGCATGATAAAGAAAAATGGTGTGCATGGCTTCGCGCATCACATCGTTTCCTCTGAAAGAGAAAGAGACATTACTTACGCCACCGCTAATCATCGCACCTGGGCAAATTGCTCTTATTTGGCGAGTAGCTTCGATGAAGTTAATGGCATATTCATTGTGTTCCTCAATACCAGTAGCTACCGCAAAAATATTAGGGTCAAAAATGATGTCTGTTGGGTCGAAACCTACTTGATGCACTAGGATGTCATAGGCACGTTTACAAATGTCAACTTTTCGCTGAATCGTATCGGCTTGTCCTTGTTCATCAAATGCCATCACAACGGCTGCCGCACCATATTTTTTCACTAAATTCGCTTGTCGAATAAATTCTTCCTCTCCTTCTTTCATAGAAATAGAGTTGACGATGCACTTACCTTGTACACATTTTAACCCTTCTTCAAGAACAGCGAATTTGGAGGAATCAATCATGATGGGTAACTTCGCAATTTCGGGTTCAGACATAATCATATTCAGAAAAATTCTCATTTCAGCAACACTATCCAACAGACCTTCATCCATATTGACATCAATAATTTGCGCACCACCTTCTACTTGGCTAACGGCTATGGAGAGCGCTTCGTCGTATTTTTTCTTTTTGATGAGTTGTGCAAATTTCTTTGAACCTGTTACGTTTGTGCGTTCGCCAACATTGATAAAATTAGTTTCTGGGCGAACAATTAATGGCTCTAAACCACTAAACATATTGTATTTTACGCCGCTAGGGATTCTTCTGGGGCGTATTCCACGCACTGCTTCTGCCATCGCTTTGATGTGGTCGGGGGTAGTGCCACAGCAACCGCCAATAATGTTGACAAAACCGCTTTCAGCGAAGTCTCGAATGTATTGTTGTAACTCTTCGGCTTGTTGGTCGTACTCCCCAAACTCATTCGGTAAGCCTGCATTTGGGTAGGCGTGAACGTTAGTTGTAGCAATTTTGGAAAGCGCTTCCAAGTGAGGACGCATTTCTTCTGCACCTAATGCACAATTCAAACCTACACAAATCGGATTGGCGTGTTTTACGGAAATCCAAAAAGCCTCTACCGTTTGCCCAGAAAGCGTTCGACCGCTGGCATCTGTAATGGTGCCAGAAATCATTACAGGTAGTTTTTTCCCTTTTTCCTCGAATAGCTGTTCAATAGCAAATATACCTGCTTTGCTGTTGAGGGTGTCCGTAATAGTTTCGAGCAAGAGTATATCTGCACCGCCTTCCATTAGGGCTTTTGCTTGCTCATAGTAAGCCTGCCTTAACTCGTCGAAGGTAACAGCGCGATAGCCAGGGTTATTGATGTCTGGCGAAAGAGATGCTGTTCGGTTAGTCGGTCCCATAGCACCTGCTACAAATCGAGGGGTAGCATCAGGATTGGCTTCCATGAACTCATCTACTGCTTCTCTTGCGCAGCGAGCAGCAGCTAAATTGAGGTCATAAACGATGGATTCCATCTCGTAGTCTGCCTGTGCAATAGTAGTGCCGCTAAAGGAATTGGTTTCAATAATGTCTGCGCCGACCTCCAAATAAGCATTGTGAATGGCTTTTATGATATGCGGTTGTGTGATGGACAAAATATCGTTATTCCCCTTAATATCTAAATGCCAGTTGGCAAAGCGTTCACCTCTGTAATCTGCTTCAGTGAGTTGATACTTTTGTATCATCGTCCCCATAGCACCGTCCAATACTAAAATGCGCTCTTTTAATGCCTGTTGCAATATTTGATTCATATGTTAATTTTCACTTTTTATTGAAAGTAAAATACAAATATAGCTAAGTTGGTAGATTTAATGTTGACTTTTCACTTGTTTACTTTGGTTTGACTTCGGTAGGCAATACTTTTAACCATTGCGCATCAGTTATGTCCCAAAATTATTTTACTCAGCAAGGTAGTTCATTTTTGTGGTTAAGTTTCTTTATTTGATTTAATGATTTGATTTACAGTGTTTTAATATTCATATTTTTTTGCAAAACAAATATACAAAAATGAGAAAATGATGTAAATTTGACAAAAAAACAAAAATGAACGTTATTAACCCAATAAAGCAACTTATCACTAAGGGCAATACTGCATCTGCCATTGAAACGCTTTTGTTGCAAACCAAAAATAGCAGCAACTTTCATAAACAAGCCATTGTGCTTGCTGCTCGCTACGAAAAATGGAATGAAGCTAAACAAATGGGCATTTTAAATGAGGAAACAGAATTAAATAAAATCAACATAGCCATTCTTGACCTAGCGGAGCGGTTAGACCATCCATCAACGGCTTCTTTGTCCAACACTTTGACCCAAAAAGCCAATTATTCATGGATGATAGCTTTTGGTTTACTGGCTATTTTGATAGTCTTAGGATGGCTTTTGCGAGGTGTTTTATTTTCTAAAAACGATAAGATTGATATACAAGAAATCCAAAATGAGACTACGGCAAACACCAATCTCAAAGCAAATAACTTGATAAATAAAGTCTTTGAACCTGAATTAAATACTTGGTCTATTGATATTCAACCTTACGGAGCAACTTGCAAAATAACGATTTTAGCGATTAGCCAAGAAATTAAAGATTTGAATACCAGCTATTTGAATGTTAAACTTTCTGTTCAGCACACTTACAATGGATGGTATCCTGCGCAACTGACTTCTGATTTATTTTTACTCAAAAAAGATGATTTAACAGAAAAGACCATAACAGACTTTTCTGTGGTTAGTGTTGAGCAACACGAAACAAAGCAGTTAGATTTGCAATTTAACATTTCTAATACTACCAAAAATCTAGTATTTGCGGTGAAAGATAGCGAGGGAAAACTCATTGAAATTCCTATTCTGATTAAAGGGAAATAAAAAAATGTATGCTACAAGAAAAAATTAACACACAATTAAGGTTGTGTGTGCGTTGTTCATAAATCAAAACTGATGATATAATGATTTATCACTTGTTTGTGCTTTTATTGGTTTGTGCTTTTAATCAACCTAGCGCTGATGACGTGATTGGACGCTTCCATGCACCTGACGGTGTGGGAAAGATTGAGGTCTATAAACGAAACGGAAAATACTATGGCAAAGCCATTTGCTGCAACATGGAGCGAAAAGATATACACAATCCAAATCCTGAATTGCGAAATAGGACAGTTGTTGGTTTGGAATTTATCTCTGATTTTGAGTGGGATGGGAAAAGTGCTTACCGAAATGGCAAGTTATATTATCCTCAAAATGGTGCTACTTACGATTGTGTCATGTGGTTGGAAAACAACAATAATACCCTGAAAGTCAGAGGATATGTGGGAGTATCTATGCTTGGTAAAACAGTCGCTTTTGAGAGAGTACAATAAAAAGCCTTCCTTTAGTGCTTGACGATTACGAATAGCACCAAAGGAAGAAACATGCTTATGATTTTGGTGCACTAATTTGAAAGTCCTGTCCTTGTAGTTTTTTTGTTAAATCGTGAATGCCATCAATAAAACGTATCGTACCTGAGCGAGAACGCATTACCACACTTTGGGTGGTAACGGTGTGTTTTCCGAAGAATTGTACCCCTTTTAGAAAGCTACTGCTTGTAATACCCGTCGCAGCAAAAAAAGTATTATCGCTTGTAATAAGGTTATCCAACGTGAGAATTTCATTAATGTCAGTGCCTTCATCTTCTAATCTTTTGCGTTCCATGTAGCTTTGCGGTGCGCGTTGGCATTGCATTCCGCCATCCATTGCTTTTATAGCGGCAGCAGTAATGATAGCTTCTGGCGTGCCGCCAATGCCAAATAAAGCATCAATTTCGCGGTCGGGTAAAGCAGCAGCTACACCACCAGATACATCGCCATGCGCGTTGAGCAAAATGCGAACACCACAAGCACGCAATTCCTCAATTAAAGTGTTGTGTCTTGGGCGATCCAATACAAAAACAGTAAGTGCATTGACATTTTTATTTAAAGCATCTGCAATGCTATGTAGGTTTTCAGTTGGGCTTTTGCTGATGTCAATTGCATCTTTTGCTGCTCTTGGGACAATAATTTTGTTCATGTAAAAAGAACTACCTACGCGCAGCATACTGCCTTTTTCTGCTAAAGCAATGGTAGCAATAGCATTGGGTTGACCTTTAGCCAGTAGGGTAGTGCCCTCCACAGGGTCAACGGCAATATCCACTTCGGGACCGTTTCCTGTTCCTACCTTTTCGCCATTGTAAAGCATAGGTGCTTCGTCTTTTTCTCCTTCTCCAATTACAATAGTGCCTTGTATGTTTATAGTGTTTAAATAGTGGCGCATGGCATCTACTGCTGCACCATCGCCGCCTTCTTTATCGCCTTTACCTACATAAAAAGAGGAACAGATGGCAGCTAGTTCTGTGACCCTTACCATCTCTAAGGCTAAATCTCGATATGACATAGTTTTGCTTTTTTGATTCGGAAAGATATTAAATTTTACCCAATCAAAAAGCAAGACCATTACTAAAAGTTAATATTTACTTCGTTTTTTGCCGATAATATTGAGAGAACTTACCCAATTTCCAAAGGTCAAAGTAAAAAAGTTGACTAGGATGAGCAGCTAATTTTTTCGCAAGTGGCTGTTCTAAAAAGAGAAAGATATAAGCAACAAATCTTGCTAAGCCAAAACGTTGTAATTGTTTGAAGGTTAGGGACAAACGCGTTTCAATGGCAACCCCTTGTTTGGTTAGCATTACTAAATTCTCGATAGCTTGTTCTGATTTTCTGAGGAAATCAGCCATTGTCTCTAGCCCCAAATGTTCCAAGGCATTATCTAAATGTACGATTGGAATTTGTTGTTGTGCTAATTCTCGACTGAATAGTGTGTCTTCGTGACCATATTGCTTGATATTTTCGTTAAAAGGATGTTGAGAAAAAATAGCGGCAGGCACTAAGAAATTATTGGTCATAAAATAGTGATAAGGCTTGGTCTGTCGAATGGTAGCTGGAAGCATTTCCCTAGATTTTCCAAAATACCACCGAAGATGTAGGGATTTATCTCGAGGAGGTTGACCGTAGTATGTTGTGCCACCGTAAAGCACTTTATTGGGATGTAAATGAGCAATATATCGTTCAACATAATTGGCTTCAATGACTTTATGGTCGCAATCTATAAAAAGCAAATACGGATACTTTGCCTTTCTTGCTAATTGATTGCGAATTTTGGAGCGTCCTATGTTTCTTTTTAGGACAATATATTGAACATGCTGAAAATATGTAATGCTACCGTTAATTTCCTGAAAATGAGGCGAAGAAGCATCATCCATGCAAATGATTTCATAAGTAATTTTTGCTGCTTCGCATTGCTGGTGCAACTGTGCCACCAGTGCAATGCAATCGAAATTATAAATGGGAATCAGAATGGAGAGCATCGCATTAGGCTCTATTACAGAGTTTTATAGCTGAAAAGTTATCAATTAAAATATTGCCTTGATGCGAAAAACGCCCATCTTTGTAATAGGCTTCAATAATGATATAATTCCAATCTTTTTTGGCATTAAATTGAAATTGATACTTTCTGAAATCTAAATGCTGAATGAAATCAGTTTCTGCAATTAATTGTCCTTTTTCGCATTTTTGTTGTCCTAGCCAAATTCTTAATTTTATGGGCTTATTGTAACCTGCATAAGTGTCGGAATGCGCTAAATCCAATGAAAACTTATAACACTCTTTTGCTTTTATTGCTTTAGGCAAGCGTTGCCCAACACTCTCAAACGTACCGTCTCCTCTGGTGATTAAGCCCATGTAGGTATCGCCTTCTGTGGCTTCTTGGTAAACGCCCCAAGGTCCAGGCAAAATATCTGGCGTAGTGCTATGTGTACAAGCGAACCAGCCTACGGGGATGGTAGCGTCATCTGGCTGCCCTTCAAAAGATGCGTTGGAAAGATAAACATCTTGTTGCGCCGTTATTGAAGTAGTAAATGCCACGTAAAAGGCTGCAAATAGCAAGTAAGTGTTGCCAATAGCTTTCATGTTATTGCTCAATTTAATGTAACATTAACGAAATAGGAAATCAATAAGTTGCTTTTAAAGGCGGAAACTGTGCCGTTTTGAAGTGGAGTTCCAAATAGCCATATGAAATTTCTGCATAATCATTACTCAAATTGACTATTTTTGCTTCATATTTCAGAAAAAATACTGTTTTATTCAAGTTTCTGAACGTAATTTTAGTCATTCATATTCAAATTTCAGAGTTTTAAATGATTTTTCCAAGTGCCAAATTGAATTATGTTTATGTGGTTTTCAGTGTAGCGCTAGTGCTTTTCTTGCTGGGCTTTTTCGGAATGGCACTTTTGCAAACGCAACAAATAGGCGCATATTTCAAAGAAAAGGTAAACATCATCGTCGAATTAGAGAACAATAGAGCAGATGAATCACTGAGCACTTTGTACAAACACTTGTCAAATAGCCGATATATTAAAGATACCAGTTTTCAATTCATTAGTAAAGAGGAAGGAGCAAAAATGCTAATTCAGGAATTTGGTGAAGATTTTTTGAAAATGGACATGCCCAATCCCCTGTACGATGTGTTAACGTTTCATGTAAAAGCTGACTATTTAAACCAAGACAGTCTAAAACAAGTCAGAAGAGACCTCAAACGGTATCCTTTCATAAGTGATGTCTATTTTCAAGAAACGTTCGTGAATGAATTAGCGCGCAATTTGCAACAAATAGGCTATATCGCATTGGGTATCAGTTTAATATTCATTATCATTGCTGTTACTTTAATTCACAACACAGTTCGATTAGCTTTGTACGCTAATCGTTTTCTTATCAAAAATATGGAATTAGTGGGGGCTTCTTGGGAATTTATTAGCCGTCCCTATTTGCGCCAAAGTGCATGGCATGGTTTTTTAAGTGCTTTAATTGCTATTGTAGGATTAACAATTTTAACATGGCTGATTAGCAACCAATTAGGCGGAATTAGCATCAAAGAAAATATTTGGCGTACCGCAATATTATTTATTGGATTAATTTTGTCGGGAATGTTGATTATGACAGCAAGTACCTACTACGTTATCAATAAGTATTTGAGCATGAGAGTAGATGATTTATATTGAGGATAACGCTGAAAAAAACATAGAAGCATAAATTTAGTAGCTTAACAAGAACTAGAAATGAGTAAAAAGAAAAAAGTAGTACCAAGTAGAAGCACAAGGGCGCAGGAAACCCCCAGAAAAGTGGTTGTTACTTCAAGCGGTAATGTGCAAGAAACTAGATCAGGTGAAAGCAAGCCAACTTACACTAGCCCAAGAGTAAGCAAAGTGAATGTTCCCAAAGAGGATTTGCTTTTTGGAAAATCCCACTATGCTTGGATGCTGCTTGGCGCTGGATTAATTGCACTTGGAATGTTGCTGATGAGTGGTGGGGCAATGCCAGACCCAAATACATGGGATCCAAATATCATTTACAGCACGCGCCGAACGGTACTTGCACCAATTGCTATTTTAGCTGGTTTGGCAGTAGAAGTATATGCTATTTTTAAACGCTAACAAAAAAACTTAACGTCGCTTTACCTCAATGATATTTATTTACGATTTTTTATGGGGTATCGCAATAAAGTAAATAAACACGCTAAAACACTATGGAGGATTTATTACGCGCTGTGTTAATTGGCATTATTCAAGGATTAACTGAATTTCTGCCTGTTAGTAGTAGTGGTCATATAGAGTTAGGACAAGCAATCTTGGGTTTGGATTATGGACAGTACGAGCAACAGTTTTCTGTTATTCTTCATGCGGCAACTGCATTAAGTACGATTGTAGTGTTCAGAAGCGATATTGCTAAAATTATTTTTGGTCTTTTTCAAAAAGACAGAGCCGCTTGGCTTTTTTCAATAAAAATTATACTCTCTATGATTCCGGCAGCTATTGTTGGTATTGCTTTCGAGGAGCAAATAGATGCCTTGTTTAATGGACAAATTCTTTTAGTAGGTAGTATGTTGCTCCTTACAGGCTTTTTGCTTTTCCTAGCAGACCGTGCCAAGAACACCGTTAAAAAAGTAAGTTTTTTTGACGCAATTGTTGTCGGTGTGGCACAAGCCATTGCCATTTTGCCAGGCATTTCGCGCTCTGGAGCCACCATTTCTACTTCTGTTTTGTTAGGCATTGACCGTACTGAAGCCGCACGTTTTTCCTTTTTGATGGTTGTTCCACTCATTTTAGGTAAAATGACAAAAGATATACTCGACGGAAATATGGCATATGGAAATGAACTATTGCTACCTTTTATTGGCGCATTCACTGGGGCATTTTTAACCGGTTTATTTGCTTGTATTTGGATGATTGAGCTAGTAAAACGTAGTCAATTAAAGTATTTTGCTTTTTATTGTATCGTTGTTGGATTAATCGCCATTGGTTTTTCCTTGTGGGTGGCAAAATAATTTGGCTATTAGAATATAGCTATTCCAACAGAAAGTTGGAATAGCTATATTTCAGGCTTAAATCACTTCAAAAGGTAAACTTACCTTCACGTTGTCCCAAGCCATGTCAATAGTTCCTTTATTGCCTGAAGGCGTTATAGTATAGGTTAATCGCTGCACAAGATTGGTCAGATTTTCTGGTTTCACTTTTATTCTAACTACATCTTCAGCATCAGAATAATCATCGGCTAAATGTTGGTCATATCGCTTGTTAATAATCAACGTCCATTCATTTGGATTTGGAATGGTGAAAAAGCCATACATTCCTGCGGGAATAGTTGTACCATTTACTTTCACATCTTTACTAAACTCAATGGCAGTTGCCCAGTGCGCACCTGTAACCCATACTTGGTCGTAAGCAACCAGACCATTCCAGATAACACGCCCTCTTTTGCCAGGTGAACCGTAGTTAACGCTTACTTTTGCCCCTCCTACTTCAGCGGTAGCAATTCTTCTTGAGCTACTTTTAAACGTATTGTCTTCAATTAAGCCCAAATTAACGCTATCCGCATAACCTGCTCTGAACAATTCATGTTCCTTTTCCAATTGGCTATTTCCTTCAGTTGCAACCACAGTTGAAGATTCGGATGGCTTTTCATTGGTGTTGCCTGCACAATTCCACACGAAAAGAACCAATAGTGCTAAATTCAAGATGATGTTAATTTTCATAATGCTATTTTTTTTTGCAAAATTAAGGAATCATTTTCTTATTCCTGTTGAAAATGAGCAAATGTTAAAGACTTGCATGCCTAGTTTAAATTAATGTAAAATAATTTGTTTTCAAGAAGCAGCGAATTAAACAGCACAATCGTTATTTGATTGATTACACGCTTTTGGGGTTGGTCGGCTCTTCTTTACTCTCATTGAAACTTTACTTGAAAAGAGCTGACCACTCTTATTTTCCTCCTGATTGAGTATTTTTTTGTTGTACCATAAAATTTTCACTTCTCTCCCTAGCATTTTCTCTTACGTTCATGTAAAACAAATTATAGTCGCCAATGTGAAAATTTTTACTTGGGAAAAAACGTAACTGTTTCGGCTGTTTTGGACGTGTTATCCATAAAATGCCTAGTTCTGATTTAATTTGGGCATCAACAAGTTCATTGTATATAATTTGTTTGTCATTGATAATAGCGCCTTTGTTGTAACTAGCCGGTACAAAAATATTGTCAGTAGTCCATGAAAGAGGATTGGTAACAATAATAGTGTCGCTGACATATCTTTTAGGTTCAAAATCTTTTTGAAAGGTACGCCAAGAGGTAAAGCAACCCGTTTGATTTGATGTTTCACAAGGTAAGATATATTGAAAAAATCCTTCAGGTACAATTATTCCCACTAAATAAGCTGCTACTAATTGCTCTTGCAACGGCTTCCCATCGAAATAATCTTTCATCAAAAGTTTTGCCATTACTGTTCCTTGACTATGAGAAGCAATGATAATTGGTCGTCCGTTATTGTAATGTTTTAAATAGTATTCAAAAGCAGCTTTTATATCATGGTATGCCAATAGCGTTGCTTTTTCCGCATCTGTTTTTCTTTCGGTATCAAATTCATTGAATACACGAATATGGATTTGCCGATAACGCGGAGCAAACACTCTTCCGACACCATTAAAAATGGAAGCCTGGTATTTTATCGTTGAGCCATCTGTTTTTTGATTTAGCTTATCATCGTTCACAGGGGCATTCCAATTGCGTTGGCTTTTCTTTTTACTGGTGTAAGTTGTAGGATGTAAGAAGAACACATCTACATCTGCTTCTTGTTGAACATCTCTTAATATCGGTGCAAGCACCACATCCGCACTATCCTGCTTGCTAGGGAGTGCTGCCCAATACTGCTTTTGACTATAATCTGGAGCTAAAGGCGTGTTATCTGGTTCAAAAAAACCGATGATTTTCTTTTGGCAACTTGTCAGTAAAAGAACAAACACAAATAAAACGGGTAATTTTTTAGTAGCTATCATTGATATATAAAATTGGTTGATTTGCTTCCAGCGGATTTAGATTAAGTAGTTCTTTAATAGCATCAAATAGTTGGGGTAGTGTTTTTGCAAAATGTGCAGGAAACATTAAAAAATGACAAATACTCACTACCAAAGGGTTAACCTCTTCCAATCCAATCCATTGCTTTACGCTTTTAACAGGGTAACGGCTAATGGTTTCTAATTGTTCCCAAATATTATCTGGTAATGTAGGATAATCTTTATCGGGGTTCAATGCGATAAAGGCTTGTATAGCTTCGTGTAAACCAGTATTGTAATAAGCCTCTGGTTGTACAAAACCTTTCATCAGATGTTGAGCGGAAAACATAATGACACCATCTTCTACATAAATTTCGGAAGAGTGGAAATGTTTTGGAAACTGAGGGGAAGGAAATGTGTTGGGATAAATGATGACTTTTTCGAAACGCTCAAATAAATAATCTGGTAAACCAAAAGTAAGATGCACAGCATTGGCAGCTACTACTGCCTTAATGTCTTCGGGAACTTTTTCAATAACCATGCCTTTAAAATCATGCGCCATCAAAAAAAGAGACATCCGCTCTCGAAATCGCTTTTTGCCCTCTATGGAAAGTCCTTGATAAAATTTGGATTGCTGATTAATTAAATGCCGAATCGGTTGGTCTAGCTCTTGAGGAAACTTGTTGTAGTACCACCAATTAATTTGTGGACTTAATACATACACGGTTGCCAATATCAGTACAAATGGAATGGATAGTCTAAAATAGAAGCTACTATCGTTCATAAATCCCCAATAAATAAGCAAAACACTAATAGCTGCTAGTATGGTAATGATGATTCTGCTGAGCATTAGAACTTATTTTTTATTCCTTAATCACTTCAAATTCGGTTCGACGATTATTACGCCTTCCTACCTCTGTTTCATTACTATCAATCGGTTGGGTTTCTCCAAAACCTTTGTAGCGCAGTCGCTGTGCAGCAATTCCTTTTTGGACTAAAAAATCGTACACAGATTTTGCTCTAGCTTGGCTTAATATCAAATTATCCTGCTCATTACCAACGTCATCAGTATGTCCGTTAATCTGTATGCTGAGTTGTTTTTGTGTGGATAACAACAGATACAGTTGCTCTAATTCAACTAGCGAAGTCGGCAGCAACTCTGCTGAATTGCTTTCAAAAAAAATATTTTTTAACACCACAGGTCTGCGCACTATGATTTCTGCCTTTTCCAAAGGAATAGGATAAAGCAACACTTCTAGCTCAAAAGGTTCATCTAAGGAGGAACTTTGTGTTAAAGCAAAATACTCAGAATAAAATAGATAGCCACTGCTATTTATGTTGAGCGAAAAATCGTAACCAATAGGCAGCACAACTAGAAACTCACCTTCGGCATCTGTTTTAGTCGAAAGATGAGTTTGTGCAGTCTTTAAGTTCACAAACGAGGCTTGTGCATTTGGAATCGCTTTTTTGGTATTACCATCTTTTATGATGGCGCGAACATAGGTAACAGGTGTTGGCTGGATGTGCTTCGGCAGGTCAAAATAGAAAATATCTGTTCCTTTACCATCTCTTTGGCTGCTAGTGAAGTAAGCCGTTGTGCCATCCAATGTTACCACAATTGCTCCTTCATCTGCTTTCGTGTTGATAGGGTAGCCCAAATTTACAGGTTTACTCCAACTACCGTCCGCTTGTAATTGGCTTTTGTATAAATCAAATCCTCCCATACCAGGATTGCCTTTTGACATAAAGTACAGGGTTTCGCCATCAGGGTGCAAAAAGGGGGATTCATCGTCTTCTATTGTATTAATAGGCGCACCAAGATTTTTGGCATTGCTCCAAGTGCCATCCATTTGCCGATAGCTTACCCATATATCACTACCGCCCAATCCACCAGGACGATTACTTTCAAAGAAGAGCATTTTTCCATCGTTGGATAAACTGGGTTGTCGTTCGCGGTAGCTAGTATTGATAGCTGCTCCCATATTTATGGGAGGTAAAAAATTTCCCTCTCGCCATTCTGAAATGTAGAGATCGTAACCACCTTTTGTATCGGCACGCCCGCTTGCACCAAATATCCATGTTTTGCTATCGGCAGAAATGGTAAGTGAACCTTCATTTTGAGGAGTATTGATCGGTGTAATAGGTTGAGCCATTTGCCATTCATTATTGATTTTTTCGCTGAGGTAAAAATCTTCTTGACCGTTAATTCTTCTAGTAAAGACCAATTTTTTTTGATCAGCAGAAATGTAAGGTAAGTATTCTAGTTCCTCTGTATTAATGATGCCATAGGGCATGGGCTGTGGTTCAAAGCGAAGTGGATTTTTTATGGCTTCGGCGGCAAATTGAGCATTGTCCAAGTATCGCTCTGCCTGTTTAATGAGTTGTGGACTGCGAGGATTAGTTTGCAAAAACCGATTGGAATAATCAATAGTTGATTCAAAATCATCTAACTTCCAAGTAGTTACTGCCAGTTGATAAAATACATTAGGGTAGTAATTGGCATCTAACTCAACAACTTTTAAATAACTTGCTTTTGCTGCGGGCAAATCTTCCAATTCATACAGCACTTGCGCTTTCAAGACATGGGCATCAATAAAATCAGGAACTTTGGATAGTAATTTGTTTAATTGTACGAGCGATTGGTCGAATTGAGTGGCTCTAGCACTTGCCTTTGCTTTGTCTAATAACTTAACTTGACCTTTTTTTGCTGATTGTAAGGTAATATATTGCTGACTAAAACTGGTTTGAACAGTTAAAAGCAGTAGGTAAAAAAGGACGATAATATGGTATCTATTCATATTAATAAAACGATGTAACATTTGGTAAGTTGCTGAAATGGAGTGAAAAACTACTGAGTTGACCCTTTTATTGCCTTTTGTATAATGCAAATATTAACCATTCGCTACAATTTTTACAGAAATAGTTATTTCTAACTCGGTTCAATGCGCAGTTTTTTGTAAAAAAAGATTTTTTTCTTATTTAACAATCTTGAATTAATCTAAATAAGCATAGAATGTGTTATGTTTGCATTAATCTATTGTTAAATGATGAAAGTCATTTAATTTTGATTAGCATAAAACTAAATTTGTAAGGCAATTAACTAAGCATAAAAACAATGATTCAATCCGTTAAGAAAAGTATTTGCCAACTAGCTCCAAAGCAAGGAGGAGTAGTACAGTCGTTCTCTAATGACCAAGTAGGTAGTAAATTGATGACAATGGGAATGCTTCCAGGGACATCGGTTGAATTAGTGCGTTATGCGCCTTTCAATGGGGGGTGCTACATCAAAGCGGGTAAACATTATCTCGCATTGCGACGAGATGAAGCACAATGTATTTTATTGGAGGGATGACAGCAACAAAATTAATGAAAGTAGCATTGTTGGGTAATCCTAACAGTGGAAAATCAACGCTATTCAATCAACTTACGGGATTAAGGCAGAAAGTAGGCAATTTTCCAGGTGTTACCGTAGAGAAAAAATCAGGGAAATTTGTTTTGCAAGACCTTGAAATTGAGTTAATTGATTTTCCGGGTGCATATAGTCTTTATCCTACATCAAAAGATGAGCGAGTGGTTGTGGAATCGCTCTGCAATCCTGAAGATGAGAATTATCCCGACGCTGTAATTTACGTAGCCGATGCTACAAACCTAGAGAAGCAGCTACTTTTTTTTCATCAACTTCGAGATTTAGGATTTCCTATCGTGCTGGTGCTTAGTATGTTAGATATTGCCATGCGCGATGGTTTGGATGTGAATATAGGGCTTTTAGAAAAAGAGTTAGGCGTTAGGATAATTGCCATCAATGGGCGTAGTGGGGAGCAAACTGATGCGTTAAAAAAACTTTTTTATCAGGAACTGTATCAAGCAAATGCGCCAAGTACACCCAGATTAGCATATCAGTTTTCCCAAGTTGAAAATGCAGTGGCACAGCAAATTCAAGAAATTTTCCCCAAGATTAATCACTATCATGCTTTGCTTTTGGCACACCATTACAAATGGTTATCTCGACTAACTACTGAGCAAAAAAATAAAATTGAAGCCATCAATCAGCAACATGGTTTCGTGGATTTGAAATTCCAAATTCGTGAAACCATGCAACGTTTTGACCGCTTTGCTCCAATACTGCCTAAAATATTAAAAATAAGTGGCGGAGAACGCAGTAGCAATACCGAATGGCTGGATAGGTTTTTAACCCATCGCCTGTGGGGGGTTGTTTTTTTCTTTTTGATTATGTTGCTTACATTTCAAGCAATTTATACTTGGGCAAGCTACCCAATGGATTGGATTGAATGGGTTTTCGCATGGTCGAGTAATCAACTTAAGTTGTTGCTTCCTGATGCTTGGTTTGCTGATTTGTTAACAGAAGGTATTCTAGCCGGTCTAGGAGGTGTTCTTGTTTTTATTCCTCAAATTGCCATTCTATTTTTTCTGATTTCCATTTTGGAAGAAGTTGGCTACATGGCACGCGCTGTTTTTCTTTTTGACCGCTTGATGCAACGCTTTGGTTTAAATGGAAGAAGCATTGTGGCGCTTATATCAGGTGGTGCTTGTGCTATACCTGCCATCATGTCCACACGAACCATAGCTAATCCCAAAGAACGGCTCATTACTATTTTGGTAACACCGCTCATTAGCTGCTCTGCTCGTATTCCTGTTTATACTGTATTGATTGGGTTTGTTGTACCTGCAATCACTGTTGGTGGTATTTTCAATGCACAAGGCTTAGTGTTTATGGGTTTGTATGTGTTGGGGATTTTATCTGCACTCATTTCGGCGTTGGTGTTTAAGTACGTGTTGAAGACAGAAGGATACAGTTTCTTAATGCTAGAGTTGCCAGAGTATCGAATGCCTGTTTTTAAAAATGTGTTGCTTACTGTTTGGGAAAAAGTGAAATCATTCATATTAGAAGCGGGAAAAGTGATTATGCTTATTTCCATTGTGCTTTGGTTTTTGGCAAGCTATGGACCTCCTCGCCAAATGGAACAGGCTAGAGCGGAAGCATTGTCTTTGGCGGCGGCAGAAAATATGGATGATGATGCCACACAGGATTTGGTGGCTGCTCGGCAAATAGAAACTTCTTTTGCGGGTTATCTTGGTAAATTCATTGAACCTGTCATTCAACCACTTGGCTTTGATTGGAAAATTGGTATTGCGCTTATTACTTCCTTTGCGGCGCGCGAAGTCTTTGTAGGAACAATGGCAACTATTTATAGTATTGGCAGCTCAGATGATGAATATTCTATTCGAGACCGAATGGCAAAAGAGCGCAATCCAATCACAGGAGAGCCTATTTATACGCTTGGGACTTCCCTTGCCTTGTTGCTATTCTATGTTTTTGCCATGCAGTGTATGAGCACTTTGGCAGTCGTGAGAAAGGAAACAGGCACTTGGAAGTGGCCAGCCATTCAATTTTTTTATATGACTGCAATGGCTTATATAAGTGCATTACTGGCTTACCAGTTTTTGGGATAGGCTCTTTTTTTGCTCCAAATCAAGAAATACTACCGGTCCATTTTTGAACAATTTTAAATTCACTAAGATACGATTTTGCTACAACACGAAGCACTGTGTAAACAGGTACTGCTAGAACCATACCCATGATGCCTGCCACTTGTGAACCCATAAGGATAACAATAAATATTTCTAAAGGATGTGCCAATACACTAGTTGAAAAAATGTAAGGTTGAAGAAAGAAGTTATCCACCATTTGTACGGCTAAGAAAACAATTCCTATTTTGATGATTAGTGGTAGCAGCACAGTGTAAAAATCTACCTCTAAATTGGAGGAAATAGCAATAAAAATGCCAAAAACTGCTCCAATAATGGGTCCTAAATAAGGAACGAGATTGATAATAGCTGCAAAAAAACCAATTAATAAGGCATATTTTATGCCTAGTAAAGAGAGTGCAATGGTAACAAAAGTGGTGATAATCGTAATTTGTAGGGCGATTCCCGCAAAATAGCGCGTCAGTAGTCGAGAAATACTGTTGATAATGTTAGTAGTTTCCGTTTCATATTGGCTGGGTGCGGCAGCTAGTATGGCTTCTGTGAATAAATCTTTGTCCTTCAAGAAGAAAAAAGCAATAAAAATGACTGCAAAAATGGAAACAAACACAGACCCCAAAGTAGAAAATAAGTTATTTAAAGTTTTACCTACGTCTTGAAGTTTAAACCAGTTAGCAAAAGCATTTCTAATTTGTTCTTCCAGTTGTGTCAACGAAATAGTGGGGGAATCAATTCGCTCCAGCAGACTATTAATAGAGGCAATAGGCTCATCAAAGGAAGCAACTACCCTTCGATAGTCAATTGTAGAAAAGTTATCCAACTGATCAATCATCATCGGGACAAACAAGGCTACAACCAGAACGGCAATCAATAAAAAGAAGACTAATGTGATAGCTGCAGCCGCAGTGGCACCTATTTGGAATTTTCCTATTTTGATACGTTCCTCCAAAAATCTTGTAGTTGGTCGCCCTGCTAATGATACTATCCATGCTACAAGAATGTAAGCTACAATACCTCGAAAGTAGTACAATAAACCTACTCCTACTAACCCGCCAATAATGATAGCAATGGTACTTTTTTTGATTTTCATGTTGATTGTTACTTTCTTTTTAATTAGAGCTTGTTTAAAAATTTTCTTTATTTGAAAATCAATAGTTGGTGGTTCTGACAATAGGAAGGCGAGGGAATTTAACGGGCTAAACGACTAAGTCTTACTGAAGTCAGGTTCATAAAATATTGGTTTTCAGCAATTAAAAATTTAAACATGCTCTTAAAGCTACGCAAAGTTAGCCTTTATTCTTTTATCTACATTAAGTTACTAAAAATCAGTTTAATTTCCAAGTCCCTTATCAAATAGGAGAGGTCTTTTTTGTCAACATAGATTAGAACAGTAAACTTCCTATCTTCTGTGGTCTGAGCATCAACAAAAAGTTAACCTAATGTTGTTATTGCAAACAAAATAAAGAAATTGCAGTATCTATGCAGTTAGAATGAAATTTACGCTTCAACATATTGATTCAACTTCGAGTGCGCGTGCTGGACAGATGGAAACAGCGCATGGCATTATAGAAACACCTATCTTCATGCCTGTTGGTACTGCAGGTACGGTAAAAGGCGTGCATCAACATGAATTAGAGGCAGAGGTGCAGGCACAAATTATATTGGGTAATACTTATCATTTATTTCTTCGTCCAGGCATAGATATTTTATCTGCTGCCGGAGGATTACATCAGTTTAATGGATGGCAAAAACCAATTTTGACGGATAGTGGTGGTTATCAGGTATATTCTCTAAGTGGGATGCGCAAAATAACTGAACAAGGGGCTACTTTTCAATCGCATATTGATGGCTCAAAGCATCTTTTTACGCCAGAAAATGTGATGGATATTCAACGCATCATAGGTGCAGACATCATTATGGCGTTTGATGAATGCCCTCCCTATCCCAGTGAATACGCCTATGCCAAGCAATCTATGGAATTAACGCACCGTTGGTTGAAGCGTTGTTGCGAGCGTTTCGATCAAACGCAAGGGCATTATGGCTATGCTCAAACCCTATTTCCGATTGTGCAAGGAAGCACCTATCGCAACCTTCGGCAGCAATCAGCAGAAGCTATTGCTGCTTTTGAGCGAGAAGGAAACGCTATTGGTGGGCTTTCCGTAGGTGAACCAGCAGAGGCGATGTACGAAACAACAGATTTGGTATGCAATATATTACCAAAAAATAAACCACGCTATTTAATGGGGGTAGGCACACCTGCCAATATTTTGGAGTGTATTGGATTAGGTATTGACATGTTTGATTGTGTGTTGCCTAGTCGCAATGCGCGTCATGGCGTACTTTACACCTCAGAAGGTATTATCAATATGAAAAATGCTAAGTGGAAAGACGATTTCAGCCCAATTGATGCTAATAGCACTACTAAAACAAGCCAAATCTATTCAAAAGCCTATTTGCATCATTTAATAAGATGTAAAGAGTTGTTAGGAATGCAGATTGCAACGTTGCACAATTTAGGTTTTTACTTGTGGCTCGTCAAGCAAGCGCGACAACACATCATCGCAGGAAATTATGCCAACTGGAAAAATAATATGTTGCCTAGATTAGAAACTAAGCTATAACAAAAATTTATCAAAGAAGTTATCATCAGCAATTGAGTTTGATTTATGAAGCAGTTGGACCGCTACATCATTGGTAAGTATTTACGAACATTTTTCTTTACAGCGTTTTTATTTACGCTGATTGCTATGGTATTCGACTTTAGCGAAAAAGTAGAGAAATTCCTAAAACTTTCTATTCCACTAAAAGAAATTGTATTTGACCATTACTTAAATTACATCCCTTACATAAATGGTCAACTTTGGGCTTTGTACGCCTTAATTTCTGTCATTTTCTTCACTTCGAGAATGGCTTATAATTCTGAAATTATTTCTATTCTCAATGCTGGAGTAAGTTTTCAAAGAATTATGGTGCCTTATTTAATTACTGCACTTTTTCTGAGTTTAATTTATTTCGTTGGTAACCACATTATCATTCCCGAAGGCAACAAAAGTCGTTTGGGTTTTGAACACAAATATATCTACACAGAAAGCGACCGCGCTCGCTTGACCGATGTACATATGTTTATTGATGCAGACACCAAAATTTTTGCTAAATATTACAGTCAACAAGATACCAATATTCGCGATTTTCGATTGGAAAGGTTCGAGGATGGGCAGTTGGTTTATTTACTCACTGCGAATAAGGCGGAATGGGTAGGTGAACCCAACCGATGGAAAATTTATAACTATGAAATCCGAACTTTTGATGGCGTTCGAGAATCCTTGACGCTTGGAAAAAACAAACAATTTGATACAACGCTCAATTTACGCCATCAGGATTTTATTTATTATAGCAATCAAAAACAAGGCATGAATACACTTGATTTACAGCGTTTTATCGCTAGAGAGCGCGAGCGTGGCGTGGGCAACACTCAAGTGTATGAACTCGAAATGCACAAGAGAACAGCAGAACCATTTACCGTCTTAATACTCACCATTATTGGTATGGCAATAGCTGCTCGAAAAGTGAGAGGTGGTATGGGGTTGCATTTAGCAATGGGTATTGTGCTGGGAGCATTGTATATTTTTCTGTCCAAATTTTCTATCACTTTTGCAGCTAATGATGTAGTTCCACCAGTAGTTGGTGTATGGATTCCGAATTTAGTTTTTATCGGTGTAGCGTTAAGATTGTTTGTTACTGCTCAGAAATAAAAAAGATTCGACCACCATTGCTGACAGCCGAACCCAATAAAGACTACGCTATATCTGTAAAATTCTTTTAGAACTTTTTATAGTATTCTAAGCTAAATGAAAAAACATACTTCTATCAAATAGTGATGTAGCTTAAATATCGTTGCTTAATAATTCGTTGTGTTGGTAACGCATGTCGCCTTAACGCTTTTGAATTTGGTGAGTACCAAAATATGAAACAATTAAAGCCAATTCAAAATGTGTGAACCATGCGAATTTTAGGTAGTACAGAATAATTACCGTAGCAAGAAGCAAGTTTTGTAAGTTAAATCGGCTTGAGAATTGTTGTTACTTATTTTTGATACAAATGTATATTATTTTTTTGACTATGTGTACATCTATCTGCATTAATTTTTATGTTTTAAACGAATATGCTAACTAAATGTTACCTTTTTGGAATGATTTTGCGCCATCATTATTTAATTGCCTTTCTAAGTTGAATATTTAATAGCTATGCAATTTATAAAAATAGTAATGCTGTTGTTGTTAAAAATAATCTTGTTTTTTTGTGCAAATTCACAGTCAAGTAGTCTTCAGACTTATCGTATCATCAAAAGCTATGGTATCCAATATCAGCATCCATTTTCTTTGACGCCACCTACAATAAGCAGTTCGCTTTCTTATATTCCTGCCTTGTTGACGGATAAACAAAAGACAACTTCCACATGGTCTTTTGCTTGGCACTATCAGCAGCAACTCGGTTTTTTTTGTAAAATGGAACATAAGTTGGAATACCAGACTAAGTTTCCCGTAAAATTTCGATTAGGCGAAGTTAATTATGTAGATGTTTTGGAAGGGAAGCGCAACGCTACTTTTTATCAATACATTCCATGACAGAAGTCATTTCTGCCCACCATAATATTTTTCAGTTTTGTGTCAATTATTTAGATTTTAATCTAGTTTCTACACTTCGTTATTTGGAATTATTCTGCATAGTGTTTACTTTTGTTAAACATTAGACTAAATCTAAATAAAATAAAGATGAGTACAACATATTGGTTTCTCCTACTGCTTTTTCCAGTTTCTTTTTTTGCACAACGTGTAGAGGATGCAAAGGCCATCAAGTCAATGTGTGGCTGCTATGAAGTGCAATACAGTTTTGCCGAAACTTTTCAGTATCCAAAGGATACTGCTCAATACATTCCCTCCAAAATAAAGCATGAATACGCCTTGGAATGGGCTCAATTAGTGGAAGATTCTCCTGAAAAGATTGTTTTGCAGCATATCCTTATTATTGGTGAGGATGCTATTATTAAACATTGGCGACAAGATTGGTTATTTGAAAATACTTACTTTTACACGTTCAATGGTTTTGGTGAATGGAAATTCCATGCGCTTTCCAAAGAAGAAGTGAGAGGGCAATGGACACAAAAAGTATATCAAGTGGACGATAGTCCTCGCTATGAAGGTACGGCAAGTTGGGTTCATGTAGATGGTCGTCATTTTTGGGAAAATACCACTTATGCGCCATTACCTCGCCGTGAGCATACGAAAAGAAATGATTATAATATTATGAAGCGAACCAATGTCCATGAAATTGTAAAAAATGGTTGGATACACGACCAAGATAACGATAAAATCATTATTGATAATACTGGAAATGAGTATTTATTAGCACAAGAAAAAGGTATTAATACTTACATCAAAGTAGAGGACAATAAATGTACTGCTGCGCAACAATGGTGGCTAGAAAATCGAGGGCTCTGGTCTAAGGTGCGCCAGAGATGGGATGAAGAATTTAAAAAGAACAATGACATAAAATTAAAGGAAAAAGTGGGGGATAGACGCTTGCACAACTATCTTTTTGAACTTTCACCAAACGCAAGTCAAGAAGAAGTTAATAAAGTAATGAATCGCTTCATTAGTAATTAAAATTTATGAAACAACTGAAAACTCTTCTATTGATTGGATTTTGCACAGTACAAAGCAATGTATTTGCCCAGTATGCTATGGATACTTTAAAAAATTATTCTTTAGTAGAATTTGTGGTAACTGGTACAAGAACAGAGCGTAGTGTGTCTTCTTTGCCATCACCTGTTCAGGTGATAACGGCTGAATCTATTCAGAAATCAGGGGTGAGTCGCTTAAATGAGATTATTCAAGAGCAAACAGGCTTAATTACAGTACCATTTTTCAATGGAGGAGAGGGTGTCCAGTTGCAAGGATTAGATGCTGCCTATGTGATGATTCTCATTGATGGTCAACCACTTGTGGGGCGAAATGCAGGAACAATAGACCTTTCTAGGATTACCGTAAATAACATTGAGCGCATCGAAATTATAAAGGGAGCTTCTTCATCTTTGTATGGTTCAGAGGCTTTGGCAGGTGTGGTTAATATCATTACTAAAAAATTAGCCACAGACGGCGATTGGAAATTAAATTTCAATTATAGATTGGCAACTTTTAATACCAATGATGCCAACGCTAGTGTCAGATATGGAAAAAATAAAGTAGCTTTTGAATTATTTGGTAATTATTTTAGTTCTCAAGGCTATGATTTAGGAGGAAATAGCATTTTTCAAACGGTTGAGCCTTTTTATAACTACACACTTCAGCCTAAGCTAAAAGTTCAACTTTCTGAGCAAACAGATTTAGTTGCCAATAGTAGGTACTATTTTCAAAATCAGGAAAATAGAACTATAATTAACAGTATTGGTTACGAAGGAGAATCTATTATTGAAGAATGGAATAATTCCATTTTCATTAACCAAAAAATAAATGATCAATTCAAAATAGTTTATGACCTCTATGCCACTAATTATAAAACTGATGAGTATTTGAATGATGCTTCAGAAAATCTATTTGAAGAGAATTTTTATAATCAATGGTTCTTTCGTCCAGAAATTCGTGCGCATTGGAGAAAAGGGCTGAACGTTCTTACTACTGGAATTGGCATGAATTACGAAACCATGGAGCGCACTTATTTTACAGAGCGAGCGCGCTTAAATTCAGAGTATGTATTTGCCCAATATGAGTGGTTCTTGCAAGAAAAGTGGAATGTTTTGGCAGGTTTTAGATATGACAATCACCATCAATACCAATCGCAGTTTAGTCCTAAATTAGGATTGAATTATAAATATAGCTCAAATCTTTCTATAAAAGCCTCCGTAGGATATGGTTATAAAGCTCCTGATTTAAGACAACTATATTTTGATTTTACTAACTCTACTTTTGGATATTCAGTAGCAGGCTATAATGTGGCTCAAAATAGATTGGCTATATTAGAAAGTCAAGGACAAATTTTATTTAGTAACAACCTTGATTTTTCTACACCATTAAAGCCTGAAAGCTCTATTAATACTAATCTTGGTGCATTTTATCAAAAAAATAAATGGTCTGCTGATATTAACTTTTTTTATAATCGGATTTCTAATTTAATTGACACAAGAGCGATTGCTCAAAGAACGAATGGGCAAAGTGTGTTTTCTTATTTTAATCTCGACCAGATTTTTACCTATGGTGCTGAGTTGAATGCCACCTATCGCATCAATAAAGACTTAAGCCTATCAGGAGGCTACCAATACTTGATTGCAAAAGATGAAACTACCATAGAACAAATTGAAAAAGGGGAATTATTTGCTAGAAATCTTTCTACTTTAGCCTCTTTTAGGTTAGTACCAAATGATTATTTTGGGTTGTTCAATCGCTCAAAGCACATAACAAACTTGAAAATTAATTATAACCTCACAAAATATAATACAAACATCAATGCTCGATTATTTTACAGAAGTAAATACGGCGTTTTTGATACGAATAGTAACAACATCCTAGATGATTATGATCTTTTTGTAAAAGGTTATTTTCTATTAAATCTATCGGCGACAAAAGAATTTAAACACGGCTTTGCTTTGCAACTAGGTGCGCTGAATCTATTGAATCACAAGGATATTGACAATATTCCAAATTTGCCGGGCAGGCAACTTTTTGGCAGAGTGCAATATAATTTCTAGACTCAAAATAAATTAAATTAGTTAGAATATGCTAAAGTTTGATTTTTTAAAATTAGTATTGTTTGTAGTTGTAATTGCCGCATTCGTGGCTTGTTCAGAAGATAAAAAAGATGAAGTAACACCTACATTGGAGGTGAAAACATTCACCAATCTTTATGCACCGCAAACAGGTGGACGAGGAGAACCTATCGGCGGTACTTTCGTGAAATTTAGTTTTGCAAAAGGCGACATAGTATCCGATAATTCATGGGATATTGCATTTAGAGGAACGACTATTTTAATTAATGGAGGGGCAGCTATTGGGATTAACGATGAGCCACAACGCACAGGAAATGGAGCAATTACTATTGTTACTGGTACTTTTGAAGAGGTGAAAGAAGTACCTGATGCCTCCTTATTCAAGCAGGATGCAGCCAATACATATGCCGTTCCAACTGGCAGTGGTACAGGATGGTACAACTACAACCCCGTGATTAATTTGCTTACTCCAATTGCAGGAAGGGTTTTTGTTGTGAAAACGCATGATGGCAAGTATGCTAAATTTGAAATATTAAGCTACTATAAAAATGCCCCAGCTAATCCGGACACAACAGATGAATCTATTTTTAGATACTACACTTTCCGTTATGTTTATCAGCCAAAAGGTACTACTTTTTAAAAAGTCGTTAGTTAAAAAGGAGTAGTGATAGAAACTACTCCTTTTTAAAATTACATTATATTCTTGCTGCTCTAATTTTTCGTTTTTTTAGTACCGTCAATAAATCAATATTGATAAAAAACACGCCAAGCAACATCACCAAAGCTGCAATAATAGATTGTTTAGTAATAACTTCTCCTAGCATTGCCCAGCCTAAAACCATAGCTACTATTGGATTGATGTAGGTGGAAGTAGAAACCTTATCCGCTGAAATACGGGTTATCAGATAGTTGAAACAGGAAAAGCCCAAAATAGAACCAAAGATGACTAGATAGCCAAAAGCTATGGCTGATTGCTGCGTAATTTTTTGAATGTCAAATCCTTTGTAGTCGCCAATTAGAAAACTCAAGATAATGAGTGCGCTACCGCCACCGAGCATTTGGATAGCAGTGTTTAGTGGCTGACCTTTGGGCATCTCTAATTTTGGGGCTATCACTGAGCCGTAACCCCAACTTATCATGCTGGCAAAAGAAATGATAACGCCCATCATGCTACTTTTTTGTGCTGTAATTTGGTCTTGAAATACCAATAAAGCCATACCTATAAGTCCTAATGCGATGCCTAAATAACTGCTCAACACAGGTTGGCGTTTTAGAATTGCCCACATCATTAGTAAGGTTATTAAAGGTTGTCCTGCAACAATCATAGCGGTAATGCCTGTATCCACATGCTGCAATGCCCATGCGATGCCACCTGTGCCTCCGCCCACCAAAAGCGAGCCTGCAAAAACAGCATTTTTTATTTGCTTCCAAGTGGGTATCACCACTTTTGCAAATGTGAGCACTAAAATCAATAGCAAACTGCCCGCTGTAAAATAGCGTAACCCTGCCATCAAGATGGGTGGAATAGAATCAATAGCAAGGCGAACACCAAGAAAAGTAGTACCCCAAATGATGTAAATAACAGCAAAGGAAAAAATGACCAATGCCAATTCTGTACCCTTGAAGCGCATGTGTTTATGAGTTGAATTGTAAGAACGGATTAAACTTTTTTTCAGTTCCAATGGTGGTGCTTGGCCCGTGACCTGAATACACTATGGTTTGGTCATCAAGTATTAGTAATTGATTGATAATGCTTTGCATTAAAACATCAAAATTGCCACCCGGCAAATCATAACGACCGATACTATTCTGAAAAAGAACGTCTCCAGCTATGATAAAACCTGCTTCTTTGCAATAAAAAGAAATGCTTGCGGGCGAATGACCGGGCGTGAACAGCGTTTGTAATATTGTATTTCCAAACGTAATTAATTCACCATCAGTGATGTAGCGCGAAGGTGCAGGCGAAGGTTCTGGATAGGGAATACCGTACATCTTGGCTACTTGTGGCACAAGGTCAAGTACCACTTGTTCGCCCTCGTGTATTTCCAAACTTAATCCATAAGTGCTTGCTATAAAAGCATTACCAAATACATGGTCAATATGGCAATGCGTGTTGAGCAGCCGTACAGGTTTTAAGTTGTTTTGTTGAATAAACTGTATCAATTCTACTTTTTCGTTTGCTTCGTAACAACCCGAATCAATGATAACACACTCATTGGTTTCATCGTAAATGATGTAAGTATTTTCTTGGAAAGGGTTGAATGTAAAAGCAGCCACTTTTGTCATGTTCCTTTTTTTCGCAAAGAACGCAAATAGTGGTGGAATTGAAGGAAAAATGTATTTCGCAAACGACATTTTATCTAATCCTACACAACAATTTTAACAAAACACCCTTTTAATGTCATTACATCATTTTTAAATGTATTCATACTATGAAACAATTTGTAACTATGCTATTGGTGATTGTTCTAGCTATTGGATTGTACCAAAATGTACAAGCACAAGAATTTCCAAAACTAGATAAAAGTCCACTTGATGTGGCTTATTATCCAGCTAGAGCAGCTTTCCGCAATTTTGAGAAAACACCTGAAGCGAAAGCAGCAAACGAGCCAATGATGCGCGTTATTTACTCTCGTCCAGCAAAAAATGAACGCAAAGTTTTCGGAGAACTAGAAAAATTTGGAACAATTTGGAGAGTGGGTGCTAATGAAGCCACTGAAATCCAGTTCTTTAAGCCTGTCCGCCTCAATGGTACAGCAATTCAAGCAGGTAGATATAGCCTTTATGCCCAATTAGCTGAAAAAGAATGGACTATCTATATCAGTACCGATTTAGATGGTTGGGGAGCTTATGCGTTCAAGCCTGAAGCAAGCACGGTAGCAAAAATCGCTGTCCCAACTCAAGCTACACCATCAGTAGTTGAAAACTGCTCAATCATGTTTGATAAGGTGGAGGATGGCGTTCATATGATTATCGCTTGGGATGATACTATGGTGCGTGTTCCATTTCAATTCTAAATAGAATTATCTTTATTTCACTTCTGGAAAAGGAGGTCAAAAAGTCGAAAATCAAATTTACTTTCTCTTAGTGAAGAGCAAAAATGCAAAAGTCCAAACCATCATGGTTGGACTTTTGTATTTTAGAATATCGGGTGATTCCTTGAAATAAACTATCGTTATTAATGTGGGTCAAATATATACTAGCTTAGCTCTAGCAAGTTAATTTATTCGACGAAGTGATTAATTTTATAGTCAAAACTAAGATTTTTGTTATCTTGGTATCATAAAAGTCTTAGCAACAAAACGATAACAATGAATGCCAATAATTACTTTTCACAACTTGATGAGCCTTATGTGCTTACACCTGAACAAATTCAATTTTTCCAAGAAAATAAGTTCATCAAATTAAAGCAAGTGCTTTCTGCTGAGGTATTAGAATATTTTGATATGGTTATCACTGAGAAGGTGGAAGAACTGAATACCATGCACCTGCCAATAGCACAGCGCGACACTTACAGTAAGGCTTTTCTTCAGATTATGAATCTTTGGACCAAGAGCGAAATAATAAAACAACTCGTTTTTAGCAAGCGATTGGCAAAAATTGCTACCGACCTGATGCAAGTAAGCGGCGTGCGCCTATACCATGACCAAGCACTGTACAAAGAACCCAGTGGAGGCTTTACGCCTTGGCATGCTGACCAATACTACTGGCCCTTACACAACGACAATACCGTAACAGTTTGGATTCCATTGCAAACCACACCGCTTGAGATGGGACCACTTCAGTTTAGTGTAAAAAGCCATACTTTAGTGAATGGTAGGGAATTAAAAATAAGTGATGACAGCGAAGAAAAAATAGGAAAAGCCTTGCGCATCAACAATTTTCAGCAGGTGAATGAACCTTTTGACTTAGGCGAAGTGAGTTTTCATTCTGGTTGGATATTTCACAGGGCAGGACCTAACCATAGTCAGCAGATGCGAAAAGTAATGACCATTATTTATATGGATAAAGACATGCGCTTGAAAGCACCAGAAAATGAAAACCAACAATTGGATTGGGAAACATGGTGTCCTGGCGCAAAAATAGGCGAAGTGATTGATACAGCACTTAATCCTGTGTTGTATGCTAACGAGTAGCAGGAAAGGTTCAATTTAATGCCATTTGGTTAAAATTTATCCTTGATTAGGATAATGTCAATCTACTAATAAAATTGTGCCTTGTAGATTTTCTTGCCAACCATCTAAATATTCAATTTCAGCAGTCCATAAATAAGTGCCTTGAGTGGCAAGATTGCCCAGAA
>CALDYY010000108.1 GCA_937944245.1 uncultured Saprospiraceae bacterium
GTTTAAAAATTTTCTTTAAGTGAAAATCACTAGTTTGTGGTTCTGACAATAGGAAGGCGAGGGAATTTAGCGGGCTAAATGACTAAGCCTTACTGAAGTCAGGTTCATAAAATATTGGTTTTCAGTAATTAAAAATTTAAACATGCTCTAAACTAAGTTACTTTTTTTGCTCATCTGCAATTATCTTAATTTATGTATTTTTCCATAATTTCCCATAATTCCTTCACGCGATGTGTCCATGTGTTTTTTTGTGCTACGGCTATGCGCGCTTGCATTTGTGCTTCATCATTGGAGGTTATTGCTATGTTAATGCATTCATTAAATTCTTGATGATTATTTGCCAAAAAAATTACTTTACTAAAGCTACGAATATCTTCAGAAAAATTTGTAGCTACCACTGATTTACCTGAAAATAAATATTCATTTATTTTGAGTGGATAAATACTGGCAGTCAGGGTATTGCATAAAAAAGGTATAATGGCGCAATCAAAATATTGTAAATACTGAGGTAAATCATTGATGTTTTTGCTACCTGTGAAAATGACATTTTTTAATTCGTGTAAACCTACTTTTTTATAATGGTCGCTATTGGTAGGACCAATTAGCACTAGTGTTTTGTCTTCGTGAAACAGTGCAATAGATTTTAATAAATCGTAATCAATCCTAGAACCATCCATATTGCCTGTGAAACCAATGATAGGGGTATTAATTGACTGTAATTCAATAGGCTTTTCATATTTTATCGTCAATGCTTTTTTAAAAATACTATCATCCACAGCATTATGTACGATATAAGTTTTAGGATTTAATCGTGATTTTAACTCGTACAACTGTCGAGAAGTAACTGTCGCTATGTCTGCATTTTGAATGACCTGTTGCTCTATTCTAGCCCAATGTTTAGCCGTATAACTTTCTTGCATCATATCGTCAATACATTGATAGATATTGAGCAAAGGGGAAAAACGTGGTCGAGGTAAAACACCAGCCACTGCTGGATTAAAGCAATTCAAATAAACATAATCGTTTAATTTGTAATCTCGAATGACTTTTTCTATGGTTTTGTAAATTACTTCATCATTCCATTTTTGAAAATATTGATAGGTCTTCTCCTCTGATAACCAGTTGATAGGCAAAATATAAGGTGGTTGAATGGCTATAATGTTTTTATCTAAATGTGGCGTTGCTTCGTAGGTTACCTGCCTAAAAATTTGATTCTTGAATCTTTTTTTTATGGCTTTATTATTATATCCTTTTATGATGTCTTTTAATGTAAAAGGTGGGTTGATATAAAAAATACGATGTGTTTTAGCTAACTCTCGACTGAACGATAGGGATACAGAAGAGTAAGGATTATCCCATGGAAAAAGGGTGAAGTAAATAATATCAATATGTTGTATCTGGGTGTTCATAGAAAAAAATAGTATAGTTAGGGATTAGTTTTATATATTTTATCTTCGTTCCATTTTTTTTTTAAGAAGGCAAAGAATTGTTTATAAAAATCAAAGGTGTAATGAAATGCTTTTAATACTTGTATATCATAGTGTTTATGTAAATACCATTGCATGAACACAAAAGCTATAATATAAGTGACTAAAGTTGCCCAAGCTGCACCCATAATACCATAATAAAGGATAAAAAAATAGTTGAGTATAATATTCAATATTGCACTAACTACTGTGAACATAAAATTGATTTTTGGTTTTCCGATGGAGTCTAATACTGTACCAAACTGAACAGCAAAGGGGATGAAGATACCATAAAACATAGTTAAGCGTAATATATTAGATGCTTCGAGGTACTCCGGTCCAGAAATAATCCATACAATCCATTCGGCTGCGACTATGACGAAAAAAATAGCAGGTAAAAGTACCGCTAATATAGCACCTACGGCTTTTTCATAAAGCAGTTTAATAGCTTGTGTCCCTTCTTTTATTTTTCGTGCACTTTGCGGAAATAATACGGCAGCTACTGAAAAAGTAGGCGTCTCTGATAAATTAGTTATCATTATAGCAGAGTTGTAAAGTGCAGCAGGTATTTTACCTAACATATCGCCTACCATAATTCGGTCAGTTCCCTTATAAATCATGGTACTTAGATTTGTTCCCATTACATACTTTCCATAATGAAATAATTCTGCAACCCATTTCCAAGATATGGTAAGGTCGAATTTTAAAAATGGCTTTGCGTAGAAATACGCAATAATTGAGCCTATAACGATGCCTACGGCACGAATAATAACAATATCAGTTAGCCTAATCGTCCAACCGATAATAAAGAATATTACAATATAAAGAAAATAAATACCGTATCGCCAAAAATTACTCCAAAAAATACCCCTAAAGTCTAAATTTGCTTGTTGCGTAAAAGTAAATTGTAGAAAAGGAATGAGGGCAATAGTGTTCCAACAGTAGAGTTCTAGTAACTCTTTTAATGTTAAAGCATCATATTTTAAACTGATTGGCTTCGCAATGAGCAATAAAACAATAACAATAAAACCTGTAGTTAAAATATTAAGTACCAAACTAGCTGTTGATATTTTTTTATAATCGCTATCGTTGGCAGTAGTTAAGTATTTGACAAAAGCATTTTGTAATAAGCCTGATTTACCAACCTCAAGAATGGTAAAGATGGAAGAGAAAATGGCAAATACGCCCATATCTTCTTTGGAGAGTACACGAAATAGAATCATTATACTTACCAAACTAAATGCTTGGGTAGAAAAGCGTTCTAGTAATGTAAGTGTCCCCGACCGAATCCAATACGATTTCTCATTCGTCACTTGCTTAAGGTCTTTTATCATTAAAGTTTAGTATCGCCCCCAGAAAATATCTATCCAATTTACTCAAAAATTTGATTGAATTTCGACTGGCTGCACTTAATTTTTGGTTTGCTTTAAATATCGTAATTATTTTTTCTGTGTAGGGCATTAATTCTTGAGTATCATTATAAGTATTAATGGCTGCTGATTCCATAAAGATATAATCATATTTTTCACTAATATCCGCCAAAGTTTGTTCAAAGTTTCGCCCTGCCAGTAATTCCGAAGGAGAAAAATTACCTCCTTGATTACCAATGATATGAATGTTATTATCTAGTTCCCAAATAGTATCCAAACTAATCGCCGTTTTATTTTTATTTACTACTTCATTATATAACGGATTATCTACTAGAACTTTATTCGCTAATATTGTTAATTCATTATTTTTAAAATTGGTATCAACAATTAGAATCTTTTTGCGCATTACACTAAAAGCATAAGCTAATGCAATAATAAGGAAAGTCTTTCCTTCTTTTTCTTCTAAGCTAGTAAATAGAAATTTCTTCACACCGGCACTTTCTATCACTTGCCTAATACGGCGAATCTCTTCTCTAAATATTTGTTCTTCAATATTTTGAGTTGGACGAAAAAAGATTTGGTCGAGGTCTCTATCTTCCAGTTTTAGGGTACTTAATGTCCCTGACAACGGAAGTTGGGTAAGTGTTTCAAAACGATCCTCTGTCAAGCGATTATCCAGCAAACTAAGAAAAATAAGTAGTAATGCTACGGCACCACCTGCGGTAATAGCTGCTAATGCTGTGATAATAATTGCTTTAGAGCTTTCGGGTTTCTCTGCTATTTCGCCGTATTCTACTACTCGTAAAGGTGTAGAGGAAGATAGGGCAATGCGGGTGGCTTCGTTAAGTTTATTCACTACATCCAAGTATTCACCGAGTAGAATGTCTTTTTCTCCTTCCAGATTTTGTAAAACAGCCTCGTTTTCTACAAAACCTACGGTTTGGTTTTCTAATCTATTGAGCGCATTCTCAATGGATTTAACGCTTTCCTCACTGATGAGTAGATCCACTTCTGTATCCAACCTTTTAAAAAAGATGGTTTTTAAATTCTCATCTTTATTATCTTTTTCTACTCTTTGTAACCTTTCTGTGGCTAGCTTTATAAGCTGTTCATCCAGTTTTTTATCTGTTTTTTGTATTTCTCGCTGAATATCGTCATCGTAACGACCCGTTAAGTTGTATTGTTCTTGTAGTTTTGCTTTTTCTGATTTCAATGCCGCTACGTCTGAGCGCAACAAAAGTGTACCTGCATCTGCTCTGGAAAGTGAAAAATTCTGACCATCTAAATACTCATCATATTTCTTAATTGCCTTTTTTAAGCCTTCAATATTCTTTTTTTCTTCTTCCTTCGCTAGTTCTAAATCCTTTTTCTCGGCAATTAGAAAGCCACTTTCTTCTTTTAAATCTAATATCCTAAAATCCTGCTTATATCTACTAATTTTCTGATTAATGCTGTCAATACCTAATTTTTTTTGCCTAGCTAAATTGCTGTAAAATTGAACGGAAGTGCTTTCTGCTTCTACATACTCTTGATTATATTGCTGTACAAAATTTTCGCATAATGTATTGACTAAAAATGCACTATAATGAGGATTTTCTGTGGTAGCAGCTATTAAAAGGTAATCTGTTTCTCCATCTCGAACCACATTAAGTTGTTCTAAAATATCTTTGTAATCATAGCCAAAAGCATGGATTATTTGGCGAATTTTAGGTTCTGCTTCTTTTGAGGTAGTTTCTTCTGCTAGCTCTTGATGAATAAGCGTAATGATATTTTTTGCCTCTTGCAAATCAAATCGCCATTTTTCTTCATTGGGCTTTCTAAAAGGCATTTCATCTTTGATTAGTGCTTCTAAATCATGTAGCAGCAACTGATAAGATAGTTTTTTTAGACTTGTCCTAGAGGTGATTCTAGTAATGAGGTTACTGAATAGGGTCTTTACTTGAAACTGTTGCATGAAAGGTCCCTCGCGCTCCAAGTCAATTTTTTTTCTTTCTGTAATGCTGGTTTGAATGATAGCCTCTGATTTGTAGTTTGGAGCAATTAAACGAAGTAAAAAATAGGTAAGCAGGGTTGTTACTACAATTGTCCCTAATAATAACCATTTTCGATTCCACAGTACTTTAAAGATAAACAGTAAGTCCATATTTGCTGAAGGGTTGACTAAATTTTTTATAAAGGTACTGATTGTATTTAGCCAAAAACATAGTATGTTTTCACAAAATTAATGCCAACTTTTGATAGTGTACGCACGGTAAGGTAAAAAGATTCCACAGAAGAATCATATTGTTAAAAAAAAATAAGTGTAGTTTCAAAAAAACAGCCCTAGCAATTTAATTACTAGAGCTATTTTTATGGGTAGAAAAGGACCTAATCCTTTTTGAACTTAGAAAATTTCTTATTGAATTTGTCAATGCGTCCAGAGGTATCCACAAATTTTACCTTTCCTGTAAAGAATGGATGAGACGCACTTGAGATCTCTAGCTTCACTAAAGGATATTCATTGCCATCTTCCCAAATGTCTTTCTCTCTTGAGTTGGCACACGAACGAATGAGAAACTTAGTATCTGTTGATATATCTTTGAAAATAACCATCCTATAATTAGATGGATGAATATCTTGCTTCATGATTTATGAATTTTTTACATGGGCAGCAAAAATAGAACTTTTTTTTTAATTCACCAATTTATAGTGCTAATTTTTATAAAACAAAAAACCGTGCAGCACATAATAGCGACTCAATACTAGATAATAGGCTTTTAAAAATTCACCTTTCCAAAAGAAAGAGAGGCTAAGTAACACACTTGCCAACAGTTTAAATTTGTACTCTACAAGTTTCATAAGTAAGGCAAAGGGCTTGTGCCATAGGCGTTCGCGCTCCCCAGCACCTGTAAGTTGATTGACTTTAATAACTTGAGGAAGGCTTTGTCGAGTGGTATCTATAATATGTATGGCTACGGATGATGGCGTGTAATAAATTGCTCCTTTTTGTGCTAGCAGATTTAAAAATACAAATTTTTCATCGCTTCGATATTTTATATTGTTGTTGAAGCCTCCAATGGATTGCAGTGCCTCTTTTTTGAAGGACATATTGCAGCCAGCAGGATATTTTTTGTGAAAGCGTTGCGGTTCATTTCCTAAATCACGAAGGGAAAATACGCCATCTACATAAGTGGTTAGCCATTTTGGTGCTTCGCCAGAAGAATATTCTGGAATAACTTTTCCGCCTGCTGCTACTGCATCATTGTGTTGTTCATACACTTTAAGGTGTGCTTCCAAAAAAGTAGTGTTTGCTACTGCATCGTCGTCAATGTAAACAATAATGGGCGATTGAGCAACGGCGATACCTTTATTCCTAGCAAAAGATAGTCCTTTGGAGGGTTCGAGATAATGAGTAATGTAATGTTGTGGGTGGTTTTGAATAACTTGTTGCACTATGCTTTGCGTAGCATCTGTTGAGTTGTTATTTACGACAATAATTTCGTAATCCGAAGCAGGCAAACTTTGCTGTACTAATGACTGCAAAGTTCGCCTGATGTGTTTTTGACCGTTGTAAGTGCAAATAACTACTGAAATTTTCATCTTCGCTTCTGCTGATGCCAAGTCATCGTTTTTATTTCTTTCGATTTGATTTTTTATCTTTTTGATTTGTATTGCTTGTTTTGGATGTGAGCATTGTTTTTTTTAGTGGTTGTGCTATTGTAGTGGCAGGTTCTTTACGAGCAACTCGCTCTGCTTTTGGAAGTGTCGTAAAGATATGGTAGAGGTGATAAGCAATAAATCCTAGCAGTAATAAGACTATAATAGAAGAAGCAACGAAAGAGATGGTTCTTCCTTGAGCATAAGTTTTAGGCTCAAATTTGAACTCAATCTTATGTGTTCCAGCAGGTATGCGCAGTGCACGCAAAATGTAATTAACCCTGATGTAATCAACAGGAGTATCATCTATGTAAGCGTTCCAACCTTTATCGTACCACACTTCTGAAAAAACTGCCAACTGTTCACTTGTTGTTATAGATTGATAGGTTAAATGGTCTGGTTTATAATCTGTTAAAAGGATACTCCCATTGGGTGATGGGTCAAATTTGCTCACATAGTCTGCAAATTCTTGATGCACAATAGCTTGTTTGGCAGGTATGAATGTGCCTAGCGCATCAATTTCAGCATTAGCATTGGGGACAATAACAATAGTATCTATAAACCAAGCATTGCCGAGCGCATTAGGATTTTGCTGAATTTGTTCTTTGCCTGGCTCACCAAAAATGATGTATTTCGTATTAAACATATCCAGTACACGACTATTTTGCTGACTGATGTGGCGATCAATTACATCTTGGATGCGTTGCAACTTAGCTGCATGGTGTCCTCCAATGGTATTGTGAAAATAAGAAGTGCTGGAAACATTAAAGGTATTGATCGAATAATCCATTACACGATAAGCACCTCGATGTGGCTCTACGGCTAGGATTTGCTGATCAACAGGTCGAGGCTGGAAACGTTGTTCGTAATTTTTTTGTGCAACAAAATCGCTATTGTCCAAATAACGTCTGCCCACTTGAAATAAATCAACAGTCGTAATTAACGCCAATCCTGTAAAGAGCACCGCGAGTTGTATTTTATCCTTTACAAATGCCCAGACCAGTCCAGCGGTAAGTAAGACAATTAATAAGGAGCGGAGTGCATCGTTTTGCATCATGCTTTTTCGGTCAGCGATTAAAGCCTCTCTGATTACCTCTTGGTATTGAGTTTCTTGAGGTGTCGTGAAATCAAACATACCACTACCTAAGAAAGCAAAAAATAAGGCAATACTACTAGTTATACCTAGTGCGATGTAAAGACTACGCAGTATTTCCTTTTTTTGACTGCGTTGTTGAACGATTTCTGCTAGTGCAAGGACGGCTAGTGTTGCTACTAAAACGACAGTTACACTAAGTACCGAATTGGGGGTTCTAAATTTATTAAACAAGGGAACGTAATCAAAAAAGAAACGATTGACTGCTTCTGCATTGCTGCCCATTGAAAACAAAAATGTCAATAAAGTCCCTATTCCTAACCACCATTTGATGGGATTTTTCACTAAGGTTAAGCCCATGAAAAAGAGGAAAATAATGCCTGCTCCAAAGTAATAAGTTCCGCTCGTAAAAGGCAAACTCCCCCAATAAAGCGGTGCTTTATCTGCTGATTGACCTGCTCTACGCAATACTTTGGCAAATTCTGAATTGGTGGATACTTTTTCCGCAGAGCTTCCTCCAACTACACCCGGAATGAACGCTGAGAACAAATCCAAAGTGCCGTTACTCCATTGCATGGCATAGTTCCAAGCCAAACCATCTGTTTCGCTACTACTTTGCGCTTCGCCAGATGTAGCTTTTTCGAGTATAGGTTCACCGCGCATAGTATCTTTCCCATATTCATAGGTCGTCAAAAGGTTAAGTGCAGAAGCTCCTACACCCAAAATTCCTGCTACCAACAATACACCTACTGCTTTTGTAAAATCTAATATTTTACCATTGCGCGCATCGTAAATCAGTTGGGCGATGCCATAGATAAATAATGTCAATCCAAAATAATAGGTCATTTGGACGTGGTTGGCGAGCAAATTTAGCCCAATACCTGTGGCAAACAAAATACCTCCCAAAAGGTATTTTGCTCTAAATGTCAATACAACTCCTGCTGCTATCAAAGGCAAATAGGCAATAGTATGAAATTTAGTGACGTGTCCTGCTTCGTAAATGACAAAATTATTGGTGGAAAAGCCAAAGGCAATCGCACCAATAATACCTAGCCAAGGGTTGATGTTTAAACTCAACATCAAAATATAAAAACAAAGCATTGCTAAAAAGAAGCGACCTATTGGGCGATTGATACCTAATTCTAAAGCCTTGTTCACATATTGTAGCATATTGCCTTCTGCACTATTGACAATTTGATAAGTCGGCATTCCACCAAACATAGCATTTGTCCAAAGCGTTCTCTTTCCTGTTGCTTCGTAATGAGAAAGTGCCTCTTGAGCCATTCCTTTGAACTGAATAATATCGCCCTGCTCAATCACTTTTCCTTGCAGCTGAGGGCTAAAATAGGCGGTACAAACCCCCAAAAACACTGCAATAGCAGCTAAATGAGGTAAAATTTGTTTTCTGATTGTATCCATGTTTTTATTTGCTTCGTTAGTTTTGGTTATTCAATGACCACTAATTAATCATTGACGGTTGCGCTGTCTTAGCATTGGCTACATCTAGCAATGCTTGAACAGCGATATGTTTATCTGCGTTTTGTTCAATTATTTTGTAAATAGCATTAAACAAAGGCACTTTAAGTTGATAAAAATTCGCAATTTGTTGACAAATTAATGCAGTTCTTGTCCCTTCTGCCAACTCTTCACTTGTTTCTAGTATAGCTTGTTTGGATTCGCCTTTGCCTAAACGATAGCCAAAGGTATAATTCCTACTTTTTTTACTGGTGGTGGTGGCGAACAAATCGCCAATACCTGCTAAACCCCAAAAAGCATCAGCACTTGCACCCACTGCTTCGCCAAAGGTAATCATTTCGTGTAAACCTTTAGTAATGAGAACAGATTGAATATTTTTACCAAATCCCATTCCCTTTAGCATTCCTGAAGCTATAGCTACCACATTTTTTAACGCTCCTGCTATTTCTGCTCCTAGTATGTCATTTGTGCCATTTACTTGGAATCTTGGGTTAGTTAATACTTTTTTGCCAATATCAATCACTTCCTTGTAAGCACTACCAATAACCGTAGCTGCTGGTTGACCTCGCATGATTTCCTCCGCTAAGTTCGGTCCTGAAAGACAACCAACCCGAATTACATCACTTTCTTGCAAAATGATTTGACTCATTGTTTGTACTTGTCTTTTATCAAGTTTTGAGACATGCGCAAGCTGTGCTTGTACGTCTAGTCCTTTGGTGCCATGGATGAGTAAATGTGCAGGCGTCAAATAATGTGCCATTTCCTTAATCACTTCTCGAAAATTGATAGAAGGCACTATGGGGAAGATAAGTTTGCAGGACTCCGCTACCTGTGCTAAATCATTAGTGGCTCTAACAGCAGGCGATAATTTGACCCCTAGATGTTCATGCCGTTGATTAATGACATTAACTACCTCTGGCTTTCTAGCATAGAGCATTACTTCTACATTGTAGGAAAGTAAATCTGCAATCGCTGTCCCAAAACTTCCTGCACCAATTACGCCAACTGTCATAACACCTATGTTCAAAATGTGCGCAAAGATAGCGATAATGAGAAAATAGCTATAATTTTATTGGGCAGTTCTGTTAAATTCTGCACTGACCACTTGTGAGTCAGCTTGTATAAGTCCCAATACTTCGCGCGGATTGTTGCGTTCGGCATTAAATTCCAACAACCAGTAGCTATTGTTTGCATTAATATTTTGAATAACGCGCATTTGTTGACGTTGATATTTTTGTATCCAAGCATTGATGTCCACATTGGGTTGTAATTGCAAACGGATTTGATTTTCTACAATATAGCTTGATGTATTTGCTTTTTCTTTTGGTACGGCAGTCCATCCGCCCGCATTAGCTATTGCATCTAAACGCTCTTCTAATTCTATAACTATTTCTGGACGACCGTCTTTACCAACAATTCTTTTTTCATATTCACCACCATAGTAGGTAATTGTAACAGTAGGTAAATCGGGAACTAAACTTTTGTAGCCATCTTGAAATTGCTCTAATTTGGCAGTTTCTAGGAATTTCTTTAACTCTTTCAGTTGATTATCACTAATTTGTTTGCTGTATAGTCCTCTTTTCTCTGTGTTATCTTTTCCATCGTAACTTATTGTGCCATTGCTATAAACAACCATTGTATAGACTGGACAGCGACCAAAACAAGCACTTTTTGATATTTCTACCAGCTTATCCAATTTAGAAAAGTCAATAGGTTTCTTTTTCAAGAAGCTAAGCGTCTGGCAAGCGGAGAGGAGGCAAAAAATAAAACCGTAGAATGCTAATCTTTTAAGCGTTTTCATTTGCTATGTTTATTTAATAATGACTAGAGATGACGATAAATAAGTGCTATTGGTTTGTATATACACTACATAAATACCTGCCAATAAATGACTTACATCGAAATGATAATCTTGGGGGAAATACTGCGTAAAGCAAATTTGACCGAGATTATTCACTACAAAAATACGTTGAATATCAATAGGTTGTTCACTAACAATTTGAAATGATGTATAAACAGGATTAGGATAAATGCGAATGTTGCGCTCTATGGCAATAGGTTGAATACTTGTATTTTGCTCCTCACATAAATTTTGCCCAATCAAGCCAGTACGTAGTTCAAAGATTGTAGCTAACATCACCATTTTTTGACCAAGGGTGAACATACTCATGCAAGCATCGTCGGTATAATTCATGAAATTCATATACATATCCGATGAGCCACAGCTAAATTGTGGTGTTGTAGGACAGCGTCGGCTGTATGAAGTACGCTGAATGGGAGTATCGGGAATACCATCATCGTCCATACAATCACTATTTTCGGTTCTTTTTCCCCAAAGGTGCTGTAAACCCAAGAAGTGCCCCATTTCGTGGGTAGTCGTTCTGCCAAGATGATAAGGTGCGCTTTGTTCGGCGGTTTCGATGTTGCCAAAAACGGTGTAATCTATTACCAGACCGTCATCTTCGCTAGGAAATTCACTTGGTGCGGTGGCAATGCCTAAAAAGCCATCACTGCGCTTGGCTACCCAGATATTGATATATTTTTCTGTATTCCAAGCATCTACGCCACCTCTGTCGCTAAATTTTACTAAGTTAGGATTGTTGCCAATGTTTCTAATAGGAGTGAAGGTTCTTGTAATACCATTGGTCGGATTGCCTTGTTCATCTACTTTAGCTAAGCAAAATTTAATGCCTACATCTGCTGTGGATGTGGCAAATTCATTAGGAATTGTTCCAATTTCTCGGTTTAATGCGTTGAAATCTTGATTTAGTATGTCTATTTGCGACTGAATTTGTGCATCGCTGATATCCTCCTCTGCTTCGTGCCAAAGCACGTGTACAACAACTGGAAGAGTAATATTACTCCTTGGTAGTACAGGATTGGAAGCTATCCATTGCTGAATTTTTTGCTGTGCTACCACTTTTTTTTTAAATATTTCAGGGTAAGTTAATGCTTGTGTTTGAAGCCATTCTTCTGTTGCACAACGATGAATCTGCCCATTCACTCGTATAGGCAAAAAGCTAATGCTCCAACAGAACAAGCTACAACTTATAATCGTTCTTACTTTGGCATTCAACATAGGCAATTTGCTAATCCTTTTTCATCCCTCTAACGAAGATGAACCTACTTTAGGTTTGTATTTTGAAGAGATAAACCAAAATTATGAATTTTTTAGCCCACTTGTTTCTCACACAATCCAATCAAGACATCATGCTGGGCAATTATCTTGCTGATTTTTTGAAAAATCAGCACCTCCAAGTCTTATCACCTCCTGTTGTAAAAGGAATTATGTTGCATCGAAAAATGGATAGCTACACCGATCAGCATCCTTTGGTCTTACAAGGTGCAAGGCGATTGTACGAGAAGCACCACAAATACGCTCCTGTATTGATGGATATTTACTATGATTACTTATTGACACAAAATTGGTCAACCTATGCCAATGTGCCATTAACTGACTTTGTAGAATTAGTTTACGCTATTTTGCAGAAACATATGCACAAATTCCCTTCACCAGTAGATGAACGCACCGCTTATTTAATTCAACATAACTGGTTAATGAGTTATACTACCTTAGAAGGGCTTGCATCAACTTTTGAACGCATGAAGTACCGAGTAAGTAAACCCATATTGTTGGATGATGGTATTAGCAGTTTGAAAGAACATTACGAAGCACTAAACGAAGAATTTAATCAATTCTTTCCAGAAATGATGGATTGGGTAAGGCAAGAAATGGGAAGCATTGCCATCAAAATAGAACAAGACTTATTGTAAGTGTGATGACGGCTACTAAAATGAGTGTAAAGAAATAGCCAATCATTCCTATAAATGCTTTAAAAATGGTCTTCCTCCACGATTGCTGATAAAATTGCTTCATACTTATAACAATGTAGCTAATCATACTTAACACTAGAATAGTATCTATCCAACCTTCTGTTGAAAAAAAAGTAGAAAGGAATAATGTTAAACTAAAGAGAAATATGACAAAAGTGTGGATGTGCATATTGAAAACAAGATGCTCGATGTAATAGCGTTTTCTGCGAATGTAAAGTAATTTTAGAAAAAGAGCATAAACAGGAATCATGAGCAAAAAAAGTGGTGTTATTTGCTTAATGAGGTGTTCAAAGATGCTTTTTGAGCTGTAAGCAAAGGTCTGAACAATTTTTACGCCTTGTTTCAGTGCCATTTTTAATAAATAAATATTTGAGCCATATCGCTCAGCAATAGCTTCAGGGGTGCTTTCTAAAAGTTCTACTCGTGAGATTTTAAATTGCTTTTTCTCGCTAAAGGCTATAGTGAAATCAACTGTATCTTGAATAGCTTCCGTTTGCTTGGGGAAAGCATTGTGCAACAAAGTATCCAAAGCTGATGCCACTTTAGGGTCGTTATTAAACTGCTGAAGCGTGTTTTCTTTGAGGGAATCCAGTTTATGCGCCAGTTTTTTGTTATAAAAACTGGAAAGAAAACTATTGGATATTTTTCTAGCGGTATCCTCTTGATTAAGGACATAACCAACTATTGCTACAAAGAAGAAAAGCATTATTAATAAAAACCTGACTGGCGAAATGTAACGCTGATGCTTACCTTCAAAATAAGCTTTTGTTAAGTGGCTCGGTAAAAAAATAGCTTTGAGGGTGCGAAGAAGTTTAGAATCTAAGTTAAAGATATTAGAGAAAAGTTCCACTAGCAGTAAACGCAAAGACACCAGTTTATTAGCATATTTTTGACCACAACTGGGGCAATATGTGCTGTCTTGGACAAGCAAGGTATCACAATTTTGACATTTTTTCTGCGTGGTTTCTTGTTCCATAAATCACTTTTATACTGTTGAGCGCATTCAAAGTTAAAAGGATTTTCAACAAGAAACGATTTAGGCTATTGCATTGGTCGAAAAAAGTTTTCTAATAAGAAGCTAACCAAGCGCGAGCCTCTTCGATGGTTTTTACTACTTTGTGAGGTACGGGCTGTGTTTGAAAAGCGAAAATCCCTTTAAGTACGGTTCTAATAATCGCATTTGGAATAATGTAAGCCGTTCCTTTACAGTAGTCGCGCATTAGATGATCATTTTCTTTTAACCAATCGGCTTGCTGTTTTTGATATTTGATGTTGGGGGTGGTAGCTTTAGTAGCATCAAAAAGAATCATCAAAGGTTGCTTTTTGTCGTAAGTGGCTTTTACTTCTTCCAGATAAAGTGTGAAATTTTCATCATCCGCTTTTTCCCCTGTAAAGGTGACTAAAACCTCTGGAAAGTTGCTATCGTTTACTGTGGCGTACTTCTTCATTAGAGTAGATTAATTTTGCCATTGCAACACTAGATTATTGATTTGGTTGTCTTAATGTTATAAATAATAAGCTGTTTAATAGGGAAATCAAAAATCTAGGATATTTTATTTTCTGGAAAACGAATCTTCTGAAATTATCCCCTGAAACTTAGAGCATGTTTAAATTTTTAATTACTGAAAACCAATATTTTATGAACCTGACTTCAGTAAGGCTTAGTCATTTAGCCCGCTAAATTCCCTCGCCTTCCTATTGTCAGAACCACAAACTATTGATTTTCACTTAAAGA
>CALDYY010000109.1 GCA_937944245.1 uncultured Saprospiraceae bacterium
ATAGATTCTTGATAACCAATACGCCTGCCGCGATGGTCTTCATCAATAATGAGATGCGCTTTTGTTTCAGGTATTTTAAATGAATCACCAAAAGTAAGCCATCGGTAACTTGAGCCGAATAGCTGGTATTTTAAATCTTTATTGGAAGTTAAAATTTCAATTTTGAATTTGTTAGCAGCAAAAACAGCATAAGGGTTCATGAAAACCTTGTCAACATTTTTTTTGTCGTCATTAGCGTTGACAGGTTTGCCTGCGAAATAAGACTCTAATTTTTCAGCTAACGCTTGAATAATCTGGAAACGTTCTGTTGCCATTTCTCTAACCGTTTCATCAGCAAATTTCTCAAATTTGTCAGGATGGTATTTGGTGCGTAGTTCCTTTAGTTTTTGCTTAAACACCTCAGCCGTTAAGGCTGTAAATGGCATTTCAAAGTATCTTCCAACCTGCTCTTCCTCTTGTTCGGATAGTATTGTCATGCTCAATAAATTTAATTTGAACACTTTGTACTACAATCGAATATCTATTTTGGTTTTACTTCCGTTTTTTTAGTGATATACTGACTCCAAACTTGATTTTCTTTATTTAACATGCTTTCAATGTTGTTGACAAAATGGTGAAATGGCTGTTCTAATTCAAAATATTTTCCAGACTTGGTAAGGTAAAGTAGTTTTTCTTGCTTCAAAGTTTCCGCATAAGTTCGATATTGAACCCAATTTTCTTGATACTTATTCAAAGATGCCAAGCCTTCTATTAAAGCAATAATAACCCCAGCAATACCAACTGCAATTTTGATAACTACACCAATATCTGTATCTTTGATGAAGCCAGTGGCAAATGGAATACTTACAGAAAGGAGAATAATGATGGTACGCGAACGTTTGAACTGTTTTTGATTAAAAGCACTTTTGCGTTCAAACCAATTAATTTGGTCATCTACGCGATTTGTGATGTAGGTTTGTTCGTCCATTGGTTTATTTTTTTTGATTACAGGAAAATTTTATCCCAAATTTAACTATCATTTTACACTTTTTAAAAAAAATACAAAACATGAACCAACTACTTACAAGATTCAAGTCAGAAGGACCAAAACGCATACTTTCGTTAGATGGTGGAGGCATTAGAGGGGCATTAACACTAGGTTTTTTAGTGAAAATAGAAGAAATACTTCGCCATCGGTATAACAATCCTAACTACAAACTATGCGACTACTTTGACTTAATTGGTGGCACTAGCACAGGCTCTATCATTGCGGCTGGTCTAGCGATTGGGCTTTCTGCCAAAGAAATTCAGGAACTTTATCTAGTGTTGGGCGAGAAGATTTTTGGTAAAAAATATGGTTTTCTTACTTTGCTTAGAAAAGGAAAATCCTTCGATGCAGAGCCTTTAAAAGTCGAACTAAAAAAGGTATTTCAGGATATAACCATGGGGGACGAAGCTATAAAGACAGGTTTGTGTATTGTCGCCAAACGTGCAGACACTTACAGCACTTGGCCTGTCATTAATCATCCTGAAGGAAAATATTATAACTACAACAAAGATATTTTACTTCGTGAAATGGTGCGTGCCAGCACTGCTGCACCCACTTATTTTGAACCTCAACAAATTAATGTAGGCACAGAAGCCAAGCCGCAAATGGCAGCTTTTATTGATGGAGGAATTAGTATGTTTAATAATCCTGCATTACAACTATTTTTTGTTGCTACGCTTAAAGGCTTTCCTTTCCATTGGAAAACAGGAGCAGAAAATTTATCCATTACTTCAATTGGCACAGGTTTTTATAATCCAAAGTATGATGTTCAAAAAGTGCTAAATACGAACCTGACGGGTTGGGCAAAGGAATTACCCAATTTATTCATGTATGATGCAAGTATGATGAACCTGACCATGTTGCAATATCTCTCTGATTCACCCACTAAATCGGTTATTGATAGCGAAATTGGTGATTTAAATAACGATTTACCGTTTGGTAAGCCAGTTTTGCATTATTTGCGCTACGATGTAGAATTGGAAAAGCAGGCAATAGAAAAATATGGTATAACGGTTTCGGAAAAAGAAGTAGAATCCATGCGAGAAATGAGTAACGCTGAAAATGTGCAAAAGCTAATTGCTATTGGGGCTGCTGCTGCCGAACATCAAATTCAGGAAGTACATTTACCAAACTTGCCTAAAGGCTCAAACGCGAGTATCTAGTAAAGCAATTTTTTATAACTGGTTCATGCAAAAATGATAACTCAACTAGAAATCCAAACAATCTTTCAGCCGCTATTGAAAGAAAAAGGGCAAGTTTTTCAGAAAAGTAGAAATGTATTCGCCCGAAGAGCCAAAGAAGGTGAACATATTGTAACCATTACTGGGGATGGTGTAGAAACACAAAACGTAGCCAGCAAAAATGATTACATTGTAATGAACCAAACAGAAGCCAGCGAGCAGTACATTATGTCGAAAAAGAAATTCAAAAATCGCTATCAATATCTATGTAGAGCAAAGGGTAGTTTTAATACCTACACCTCAAAGGGTAAGATAGTAGGTATTGAACTTACTAAGAACTTGATGCAGCAACTTAATTTGAACAACTCCTTTTATTTTCAAGCCCCATGGGGGCAAGGAATGATTGCCAAAGAAGGTGATTATATCGTTAGCCCAACAGATGGCACAGAAATTTATCGCATTGCTAGAAAAGAATTTTTTGAAACTTATCGAGCAGTTTAGACAATTTTCATGCTCAAATCCAAACCAACGGCAGAGTGCGTTAACGAACCTACAGAAATAAAATCAACACCAGTGAGTGCATATTTTCTTACGTTATTGATGTTGATTCCGCCAGAGGCTTCTGTTTCGTATTCTCTATTAACAATAGATACAGCTTCTTTGAGCAAGGGCAGTTCAAAATTGTCGAGCATAATGCGGTCAATTCTGCCTACTCGAAGCGCTTCATACAATTCCGTAAGGTTGGACACTTCAATCGTAATAGGCAGATGTAAACCAGTGGATTCTTGATAAGCTACCACTTGCTCGATGGCTTTTTCGATACTGCCACAGGCTTTAATGTGGTTGTCCTTTATCATAATCCAATCGTATAAACCAAAGCGATAATTGTCGCATCCACCTAATTTAACTGCCCATTTTTCTAAAAAGCGAATTAATGGCGTTGTTTTTCGCGTATCCAAAATAGTAACGGGTAAATCCTCTACTTCAAACTTAAAGCGATTACTCAACGTGGCAATACCGCTCATGCGTTGCATAGTATTAAGCAACAATCGCTCGGCGATGAGCAAAGCGCGCGTATTACCTTTCACCATAAATGCTATATCCCCTTTAGACACTGCATCTCCATCCTTTTTGAAGCACTCCATAGAAGCAGTGTCATCCACTTTATTGATAATATGTTGTGCCATTTCCATTCCCGCAATCACGCCTGGTTCTTTTACTAGCAAGCGAGCATGGCTTCGCATGGTAGGCGAAATACAGGCTTTGGAAGTGTGGTCGCCACTGCCTACGTCCTCGCGTAAAGCATTTTCGATAAAATCATTAATCCACACATCTTTTTTTATGAGGTAATCAGCGCTTGCTGCCTGTATTTTATTTGTTTTCATAGATAAAAGTTAAGTTAGGTTTGATGAGAAAGAATACTCTTTGTTGAACTATGCTCAACATCAAAGTATTCCTTATCATTTTTATTTTTCTTGCTCAATTTATGCACAAAAAAAGAAAGATGCCTGCACTTTTACTAGAATATTTCTATAATTGTAAGTAAATTCGTTAAAATAGCCTTAAACAATAACTTACCTTTCTTTTGATGTAAAATAAAACAATTATCTTTAGACTTCGGAGTTATTTATGAAGGCGTATGTTAGGTACGCTAGTGTTCCAAAAATTTTTGTATGAAAAAAAATAGACTTCTATTTCTTATTTGCGTTTGCTCTTTTTGGATGGCTTCATCTAATGCTCAAGATTTGCATTTCACGATGTACAATATGTCTCCTTTAACATTAAATCCTGCCAACACAGGAGCTTTTTTAGGAACGGCAAGAATTGGTGGTATTTACAGAAGCCAATGGAACGCAGCCATTAATGGCTATCAAACACCATCACTATATGTGGATGCGCCTGTACTAGCTATTGGTAAGAAAAAACGCGATTGGTTGGGCGTGGGCGCAACATTGGTGAATGACGTAGCCGGTACTTCAAAATTGACCACTAGCTTTTTTATGTTCTCTGGCTCATTGCATAAAGTGCTAGGGAACAAAGGAGATAACGTGCTCACTTTTGGTGTGCAGGGTGGAACTGTGTCAAGAAAATTACAAACAAGTACGCTGATTTTTGAAGACCAACTTTCGCTTAGTGCTGGAGGTGGTGGTGCTCGAAGTGAAGATATTGGTTTGTTTGTACAGGAACAACAAAACAAACGAACAGGTGAAAATCAAGGAATAGTCAATCATCCTGATATTTCATTAGGATTTTTATTCACTTCTACCATTAATAAAGATACTCGCTTGAGAGTAGGTCTTGCTACAAATCACCTCATTAATTTAGGAAATGATTATGGACTATTTAGAGTAAATAATCCAGATGATAAAAATCGCCGTCCTTTGACCTTGAAGTTTCACACCGATTTATCTTATCAACTAGATGAAAAATGGAGTATTCACCCAACTGCCTTTTTTCAAACGACTACGGGCTTAAGTGAGGTTATTGTACAAGCTAATGCGGGCTACCAGATAAAAGAGGACTTACAGCTTTTGCTTGGTCCAAGTATTCGAGTAGGGGATGCACTTAGTTTGATAGGCGGTGCGCGTATTAAGGATTTGCAGGTGATGGCAAGTTATGACTTTACAACTTCACAATTAGCTAATGATGGACGTATCAGAGATGGATTTGAAATAGCAGCAAATTATATTATCAAAATTTATAAAGATCCGAAAGTTACACCAAAAGTATTATGTCCACAATTTTAGTGTTGCTATGCGAATTAGACTAATTAAAACGTTATTGTAGTTGTTGCTAAGTTGATTAAATTTATCAATAGAACGTGATAAAACATTGAAAAATGATAAGACAAAATATTGTGTTGCTTTTTTTATTGGGATTTGGTACAAATGTATTCGCCCAACCATTAAATAAACCTACCGTAGAAAAAATGCTTTCAACAGCGGAAATGCTTGAAGAAAAAAAGGATTATGTAAATGCTTTAGAGTGGTACGAGAAAGCATACGAAACGAATCAAAATCGCGAATTGTTATATAAAATTGCAACAGTAGCCTATCAAATCCGCGATTATCGAAAGACAGAGCGTCGCTTGGCAGCATTTTTGCGCCGCGATACTGGTAAATATCCTGATGCAAAGTATCTTTATGGTAAAGTTCAAAAAATGAATGGTAATCACTTGGAAGCCATTGCTACCTTGAAAGAATTTATCATTGAGACAGCTGACCCAAAATTGAAGCGACTGGCACAAATTGAACTAGCAGGAGCTGAAATGGCAAGGGATTTGCCACCTAATCCTAAAGTAACCATCGCACATGGCGGTAAAAATCTAAATACAAGACAAAGCCAATATTCCGCTGTATTAGTAGGAAATAACGAACTTTATTTTTCTGGCTTTGACACAGATGAGGTTATCGAAGCCTCTGGTGAAGAATTAGGTGTTTATGCTAAAATATTCAAGGCGTCAAAGACAGACAAAGGTTGGGAAAAACCTGCTGCGCTGGACCAGAGAATTAATAGAGAGAACTTCCATAATAGCCATGTCCACATCACGCCTGATGGCAATAAAATGTTTTTTACAAGAGCTATTTTGGAAGGGAATAGCATTTTAGAAAGCAAAATTTTTCTAGCGAAAAAGACTAGAGATGGTTGGGAAGGTTCGGAAGAAATAAAGGGCGTGAATGGTAATTGGATTGCTAAACATCCAGTAGTAGGGGAGTTGTTTGGGAGAGAGGTATTGTTTTTTGTATCCAATAAAGATGGCGGTAAAGGCGGATTTGATATTTACTATGCTAATTTGAATGCCGATGGTAGTTACGCTGACCCTATCAATCTTGGTGATGACATTAATACAGAAGGCAATGAAGAAACACCCTTTTACAAAGATGGTATCCTATATTTCAGCACTGATGGTCGCCCAAGCTTAGGTGGCTATGATGTGTACACTTCTGAATGGAATGGTACAAACTGGAGTACCCCTTTAAATATGGGTAGAGGAATTAATTCAGAGTTAGATGATTTGTATTTTACGCTTGATGAGGAAGGTTACAAAGGAATGCTAATCTCTAATAGAGGAGAAAATCGTTCTCCAACTGGATTTGGCTCAACTTGTTGCAATGATATTTTTGAATTTGAAATCGCTAAAATAGCTGCTGATTTAATTGTTGGAACATTTTCTGATGATAAAAAGCCATTATTAGGGGCAGCCGTAACGGTAGCCGAAATTATTGCTGCTAGAGAGGAAAATCCTTACAGTCAAACCAACAAAGAAGGTAATGTTTTTCCATTTCCGCTAGGCATTGAGAAATCTTACAAAATTTTAGCTACACATCCTGGCTATTTTCCAGATTCTATTGAAATTAATACTGTCGGGCTTAAAGAGTCCAAATCATTTGAACACCGTTTCTATCTAAAACAACTGCCTCCACCGCCAGCACCTGAACCTGAATTTGATACCATAGACATTGATGAACCTATTGAATTGAGCAATATCTATTATGATTTTGATGATGATGTTATCCTCAAGCAAGCGGAGCAAGATTTGGAATTGATTTTGGAGTTGATGAATGAATATCCTGAAATGAAAATTGAGTTGCGTTCACACACGGATGCACGCGGAAATGATGCTTACAATAAGCAACTTTCTCAAGCTCGTGCGGAATCAGCACGTCGTTGGTTGATGAGAAGGGGAGTGGCAAGGGAGCGCATCGTTGCCGTTGGTTATGGAGAAACAGAGCCTAAAACTGTTACTGCAAAAGTGGCAAGTACTTATCCTTTCTTGAAAGAGGGGGATATATTGACAGAGAGTTTTATTAATGCTCTTTCTGGGTCAGAGCAGCAGGAAATAGCACATCAGTTAAATCGTAGAACAGAGTTTAAAATTTTAGAAGGTCCTACTTCTATTCGAGTAAAAAGCACGCGCTTAAAGAAAAACAGAGAAGAAACAAAACCTAATACACCAGCAACAACGCCTCGAAGCAGGCAGCGAGGTCCGAGTATGCCAGAAATGGTACTAGAGCAACAAAACCCGATTACCATTCACAGGCTTTCTAGCTTATATGGCAAAAAGGATTTGAAAGGTGTGCCAATTATGCAATTCGATAAGCGTGTTATTGACTTCGGGGAAGTAAAAAAAGGTGAAAAACGAACGCACACCTATAAATTTACCAATGTAGGCGATACCACACTAAAAATTGATGCGGTTGATCATTGCGATTGCACGACTGCGGAGTACCCAAGAAGGGTGATTTCTCCAGGTCAGAGTGCGGAAATTAAAATTATTTTTGATAGCAAGGACAAAGAAGAATCAGAAACTATTTCTATCAACATACTGCTAGAGCAAGTTGACCCTGAAAATAATATTCCTATTATTGAGGAATTACAATATAAGTTTAAGTTAGTAAAGTAAATCGTACGATAAAGTTGAGATAGGTCTTGCCTATCTCAACTTTATCATTGTTTCTCTTTATTAGCTTTATATTAACTCAATATTAAGTTTCCCGCTAACATTTCCTCTTTATTTAATCTTCTGCTACTTTTGTGATAATATATGTATTAATGTGCGTTTTGCTTACCTATAAATTTGAGGTTTATCATTAAAACGTTAACACTTAGCTTTGATTTAACCATTTTATTTATGCAATTGAAATTTACACTATTCTTTGTAGTATTTGTCTCTCTATGTTTAGGAGTAAATGCTCAGGTTGTTTCCCTGAAAGGGCAAGTTATCAATGCTACTACGCAAGCAAGCGTTCAAGATGCTTTTGTTTCTATTCAAAATACTAATAAAATTACGACTACTAACGCACAGGGTAGTTTTACGTTAGAGGGCTTGGTGGCTGGAGAACAAGTGGTCATGATTGAGTTGAATGGTTACAAGACCTATACAGAAGTTATTGTGCTGCGCAATAATGAAATCCTAGATTTAGGTATCATTGCTCTTGAGCCATCCTCACCGCAAATTGATCCCTTTGGAGATCAGGATGTTATCCCAACTATTACGCTTTCTGAGTCTGCTTTATCTGGTTCAGAAGCATTCAGTCAAAATATTTCTGGGTTGCTATTTGCCTCAAGGGATATTTTTTTTAATACTGCCGCTTTTAATTTTAGCTCCGCACGCTTTCGCATACGTGGCTACGACTCAGAGAACACAACGGTGCTACTCAATGGTATGCCCATGAACAAGTTAGAAACAGGTAGGGTGCTTTGGAGTGATTGGGCAGGTTTGAACGACGTAACTAGAGGTCAAGATATTGTGATTGGTGTAGGTGCAAGCGACCACGCTTTTGGTGGCGTTGGTGGCGTGATAGATATTGACACTAGGGCTTCTAACCAAAGAAAAACAATGCGTGTTTCCTACTCTCTTTCCAATAGAACCTATCGAAATCGAATAATGGCAACTTACAATACAGGTATGCTTCCTGGCAACTGGGCAATCTCCATTTCAGGTTCTCGCAGATGGTCGGATGAAGGCTACTTAGATGCTACCTATTATGATGCTTACAGTTATTTCCTAGCCGTAGATAAAAAGTTAAATAGAAATCATATGCTTGGATTTACTTTTCTCGGCTCACCTGCGCAGCGTGGAAAATCGGGAGCAGTTACACAAGAGGTATATGACTTAGCAGGCAATAATTTCGTAAATCCATATTGGGGATTTCAGGCAGGGGAAAAGCGAAACTCTCGAATTTCAGATACTCATCGCCCAATCGCTATGTTGCGACACGACTGGGACATTAACAAAAAATCGAAACTAACTACTGTTGCTTCCTACCAGTTTGGCAAAAATGCCAATACCGCTATTGATTGGGTGAATGCCCGTGACCCACGCCCTGATTACTACCAGCGATTGCCGAGTTATGCACGCAATAGAACTGATGTTCAAGATTCCATTGCTGTGGTAGAGGCTATTCGTAGTAATCCTACTTTCCTTACGATTGATTGGGCTTCTATGATTAATGCCAACCAATTTGGTAAACCAGTAACCATCGAGAATGCAAATGGTAGTGGCACAGATTTTACAGGTAGAAGAGCAAAATATATTATTGAGGAACGCCGATTGGACGCAATAGAAGCTAATGTAAATCTTATTTTTAAAAGCTATTTGACTGACCGTTTAACATTGAATGCAGGAGGTACTTTTCAATATAATCAAAGCGAAAATTTTAAAGTAGTTAAAGATTTGTTGGGTGCTGATTTTTATCTAGATATTGATAAATTTAGAGCTAATGACCTAACTAGAGAAAATAATGTGGATCAACCCAATCGCATTGTAGGCGAAGGAGAGCGTTTTGATTACGATTACCTTTCTAATGTACGCAAGGCTAATGGTTGGATGCAGTTGGTTTACACGCTTCCACGATTCGACTTTTTTGTGGCAGGTCAAACGGAAGCTACTGCCTTCTGGCGAGAGGGCAATGTTAGGAATGGTAAATTTCCTCTAGGGAACGATTCTTTCGGACAAAGCGAGGTATCAGAATTTCTGACTTACTCCGCAAAAGGAGGGGTTACTTACAAATTAGATGGACGTAATTATTTCTATGCCAGTGGCTTCCACGGTACAAGAGCACCGTTCTATCAAAATGCTTTGACATCCCCGAGAACGCGCAATGAAGTTGTGCCAAGTTTAGAGGTAGAGCAAATCACTTCTGGTGAAATGGGATATAACTATCGCTCGCCTTATTTCAAAGCGAAGGCAACGGCTTACTACACACAATTTGCGAACGGTTCAGACATTCAAAACTTCTTTATAGTTGAACCATCTATTGGAAATGGTAACTTTATTTTCTTGACGATGACAGGTATTGATAAACTGCATTTTGGAGGTGAAATTGCTGCTGAAGCAACTATATACAAAGGATTTTCTATCAATGCGATTGCAGCTATTGGGCAATACACTTACACTTCCCGACCCAAAGGCACGGTGTATGTGGATAGCGAATTGTTGCCACGCGTCACGGATAGAACAATTTATATGAAAAATTTCTACCTCGGAGGAACACCTCAACAGGCTTATGCCTTTGGTTTAAGATATTCTGGAAAGAAATTTTGGTTTGCTAATTTGACCTTTAATTACTTTGATGAAATTTGGATAGACTTTAATCCATTACGTCGAACGGAGCAGGTAGTAGAAGATATTGACCGCAATTCTGAGCGTTTTCGCTCTATTATCTATCAAGAAAAGGCAGCAGCTAATTACACCCTTGATTTTTTTGGTGGAAAATCATTCAAATTGGCTTCAAACTACTTCTTGAATTTAACATTAGGGGTTAATAATATTTTGAACAATAAGAATTTTATTACAGGAGGTTACGAACAAGGACGTTTTGAATTTGATGCCAATGGAAACAATCGTTTTCCCAATCGCTATTTCTACATGTTTGGATTGAATTACTTTATGAATGCTACTTTTAGAGTAAACATATAGAAAATATAATTTTAATTTTTAAAAAGTAAAGTTAAATAAATGAATAGCTTATTATTTTTTAGACATCGCTTGCTTGCGATTTTGTCGCTTGTGATGTTGCTAATTAGTGGTTGTGTGGACCAAGATTTTGATTTGCCACCAGCACCAGAAATTGACCCCGCATTTAAAAACACTATTACGATTACGGAATTAGCCAATCGTTTTTACAAGGCAGGTCAAATCACAAAAATTACGGATACCGTTTCGCTTTCTGCATTAGTAATTGGTAACGATGAATCGGGCAATTTATTTAAAGAGCTAGTGATTCAAGATGCAACAGGTGGTATTCGAGTACAACTCAATGTAACAGGTTTGTATAATGACTATCCCGTAGGTAAGCGCGTTTTTGTAAACTGTGCAGGTTTATACATTGGTGATTTTGCTGGTACATTACAACTAGGTGGCTCTATTGATGCTTCTAATAATAGATTGAACAGAATTGACGAAGGCTTGCTTAAAAAGCACATCGCTAAAGGTACACAGGAAGATGGAATCAAGCCTAAAATCGTAAGAATAGACCAATTGACCAGTGCTGATGTTAATACCCTTATCCAGTTAGAGAACGTGCAGTTCTCTTCCAACGATGTAGGAAAAAATTACGCAGATGCTATTAATCGCTTTGCAGTGAATTTGAATGTGGAAGACTGCACGGGGAAAACAATCATTCTTAGAACGAGTGGTTTTGCTGATTTTGCTACACAGACCGCCAAAGATGGTAATGGTACAATTACTGCTATATACAACGTTTTTAATACTACGCCTCAACTTGTCATTCGCGATTTGAGCGACATTAAATTCAGTGGCGCACGCTGTCAAAAAGGCGGTGGCACAGGAGAAGAAAATCTGATTTCCATAGCTGCTGTTCGTGCATTGTTTAGCGGAGCGACTACTAGCGCACCAGATAAAAGCAAAATAAAAGGAATTGTCATTTCGGACAGAGCAGCTGGTAGCACTACTGGAAGAAATATAATTATTCAAGAGCCTAATGGGAAAGGCATTGTGGTACGCTTTACAAGCAATCATAGTTTTAATTTGGGGCAAGAGCTAGAAATTGTTATTTCTAGGGCAGAAATTTCTGAATTTAATGGTCTTTTACAACTCAATAATTTAGAACTGGGGAGTGCCACAGTATTGTCTAGTGGAAATATGATTCAGCCTAAAATATTGAGTATCAACGAGATTTTAGCCGATTTTGAAAACGTAGAGTCCACATTAGTAAGAATTGATAAAGCTAATATTGTTGGCAATAATACCTATGGTGGAGCAACTACGGTGAGAGACCGAACAGGTGAAATTACGATGTTTACTGCTTCCACAGCTACTTTTGCTAACCAGCCAGTAGAAAGAGCAGAAGTTTCTATTACAGCAATCGTTTCGCAAGGAGGCAACCAACAAGCGCGTCAGATTGCTATTCGCAATTTGAGCGATATTGTAAAAACAAGTGATGGCGGTGGTAATACAGGTAGTCCACTATTAGAAGTTACTTTTGAAGACCAACAAGATTTTGAGAACGTAGCTTTGAGAGGTTGGCAAAATGTAAGTTTGAAAGGCGAGGGAACGCGAAAATGGTTGGCGCGTGCATTTGGAGGTAATTTGTTTGCACAAGCTACTGCATTCAGAGATGAAAAGCCTGAAATGGATACTTGGCTGATTAGTCCTGAATTAAACTTGACGCAAGTAAAAACGCTAGAGTTTGAAAGTGCTGCCGCATTTTGGACACACAATGGTTTATCTGTTTTATTCTCTGAAAATTACGATGGCACAAATGTAGCAACCGCTACTTGGACAAAAATAGAAGCTAAACTAGCGGGACAAAATGACCCCAACTATAATTGGATTCCTTCAGGTGTGATTACTTTGCCAACCGGCACAAAAGGTTATATCGCTTTTCGATGTGAAGGCAATAATACTACGAACACCACAACTTACCGTTTGGATAATATTAAGTTGAAGTAAAGTATAGTACCTCTAAAATGCTACATGTAAAGAAAAAGCCTAATGAGTTATTTAATTCATTAGGCTTTCTAAAAAATGGAGCCCCCACTTTCATCCTTTCGGACGAACATTAGCCCCTTCAACTAATTTAAAATTGGGAGCTCCGGTGACATCTACCCCACCGTCACCAAAAAAATCTTATATCATCTGACTAATTCAGACGCTCTTACCCCAATCCATTTTTGAGTTTATCCTGTGATGGCATAGCCAAAATACTTTCGACAATAGTAATCGAGAGTAAATAACTATGAAAATGCTATCCATCTGACCATTTTGGTAAGTTTAGATAGGCTAATGACCCTACTTGTTTTGTAAGTGGATGTATGCTTGCGAACGCAAGAAGATAAAATTGACCAGTAGTGTTAATGTACTTCACGGGACTCAAAACGGTTGTTGGAAAAATTGTTCTCTATTCGGTAAAGCAAAGATAAATATTATACCTTTGAATAAAATACCTGAATCAAGGTATTTTTGAAGTTATCTTAATGATAGCTAAGGAATTAGTAGGGGACAAAATATTTGAAAATGTAAAATGGTAATCCAATGATACCAGTAAATATGAGTAGTGCAGTTTTAGTAGAACTCGACAAGGTGAAAAAGGCAAGTCGCCTATTGCCTCAAATGACAGATGCACAAATTGCTGATATTTTGCATCAATTAGCGGATTTAATTTTGGCAGAGCAGTCTTTTTTATTGGAAGAAAACCAGAAAGACTTGGATAGGATGGATATTCAAGACCCTAAATATGACCGTTTGGTACTTACTCAAAAACGCCTACATGATATTGCTAATGATTTACGGCAAGTAGCAAAGTTAACTTCGCCACTGGGGGTAATACTAGAGAAGAAGTTGCTGCCTAATGATTTACAACTATCAAGGATAACTGTGCCGATTGGTGTAATTGGCATAGTTTATGAATCTCGTCCTAATGTCACTTTTGATGTATTTGCCCTTTGCTTGAAATCAGGTAACGCTAGTGTGTTGAAAGGGAGTCGTGATGCACACTTTTCTAATTTGGCAATTCAACACCTGATTCATCAAGTGCTAAAGCCATACGATATTCAAGATGCTTGCTACTTAATGCCTAGCGAACGCGAGGCGCTACCGATTATCTTGAATGCGACGAATCATATTGATTTGATTATTCCGAGAGGCGGTCAGGGTTTAATTCGGTTTGTTCGTGAAAATGCACGTGTTCCCGTCATTGAAACGGGTGCTGGCATTGTGCATACCTATTTTGATGAAAGTGGCGATGTCGCTAAGGGCAAATCCATTATTGAAAATGCAAAAGCACGAAGAGTGAGTGTTTGCAATGCTTTGGATACTTTACTTATCCATGAAAATAGAGTAGGGGACTTGCCTATTCTCATGCAAGCATTGGGCGAAAAGCATCAATGTGAAGTGCTTGCTGACAAACAGGCTTTTGCTGTTTTGCAAGGAAAATATCCTGCTCATTTGCTGCAACTTGCCACATCGGAAGATTTTGGAACTGAATTTCTAGCTATGAAAATGTCTATCAAAACAGTACCAAACTTAGCAACAGCACTAGAACATATTGCGGAATATAGCTCCAAGCATAGCGAAGCGATTATTGCCGAAGACCAAAAAACAGTGGAAACTTTTCTGAGAAGTGTGGATGCTGCCGTAGTGTATGCCAATGCTTCCACTGGTTTTACGGATGGTGCGCAATTTGGGCTAGGTGCAGAAATTGGAATTAGTACGCAAAAGCTACACGCTCGTGGACCAATGGCATTGCGTGAATTGACAAGTTACAAATGGATAGTACGAGGAAACGGGCAGGTAAGAAGTTAAGACAATAAAAAGTATGTTATAATACATTAACATACTTTTTTATTATTGTTTCAACGCATAATGGTTACACTGCCTGATTTCGTAACTTCGATACCTTGACACACGTAATTAATTTTATATAGAAATACGCCAGGATCAACTACTTTATCTTTAAAAGTACCGTCCCAACGCCCCACAGGGGAATCCGTAAAGAACATTCGGCTACCCCAACGGTCAAATATTTCAAAGGAAATAAGTTCCTCTACCACGAATGGATTACTGATGCCGAAAGTATCGTTAATGTTATCGCCATTTGGCGTGAAAGTATTGGCAAGGAAAAGTCCATCGCAATCAAAATCTTCTGGATTTAACACCGTAATGCTGATATTGTCTCTCGCTATGCAGTTGCCGTCATCAAATTCAAGTGTGTAAGTAAATTCGCCACTGGTTGGTGGTTTAATTGTAGTATTATTTTGAGTAGGGTTGGCTACTCCTTCCAAAGGCGACCATCTGAAAGCAGAAGCGCAGGTGGCAGTCGTTTTGATGTTCAACTCATTGCCTAGTAATAAAATTGTACCTGTACGTTCGATCTTGTCGGGTCTTAAATAAAGGGATTCTATATCTACTCTTTCTAAAGCGCGGTTATAAATTCTTAATTCATCTATTAATCCTTTGAAAGGAACATCTGTGGAATTGATGCACGGACTATTAGCGATGGCAAATGGGGCAGTGTTTTCGATGTTTGCTCTGGTACTTGTTCTGCTCAATGCCACTTGTTTGCCATTCAGAAATAGAATAAATTCTGTATTTCTTCTCACTACTACCACATGTTGCCAACAAGCATCAGGATCAATAGTGCCTGAAACAGTAGCGGCTTTGCTAGCATTTTCACTTAGTACGGCAGTTACACGCTTATTGAAAGGGGTATAGCGAATGGTGAATGCTCTTTCTGCCGAGCAGTTTGGTCCGAGTTTGGAAATCAAATCTTGAGAACCTACAAGAGAATTAGGTTTAAAGTAAAAGCTGATGGAAAAATCTATTCTATTAAATTCACCTACTAGGGGACCAATGAAGTTAACTTTATCATCCCGACCATTGAGCGATAGTGCATTTCCTTGAACGCCACAGTCGCATTCTGGTTGCCCCCTTACTAATCCATCTTGTGTTGTTTCGCCTCTTGATTCTTTGCCCAGTTGGCTGCAATCGTCGAAAGAAAAGTACCCAATAAGTCCTTTATCAATTTGCGCGGTAGCAAAAGTGGTGTATATCAAAAAGGAGCAAAGCAAAAGCTGTCTCATGCTAGTAGTTTTATTTTATGTCAACGAAATTACCCGTTGTTAACGAAATAAGGCAACTGATAAGTATTTGTAATAAACTACTTACCGAATAAATTACCCAAGCCACCTATGCCGCCTGGCAATAAATCATTGAGTAATTTTTGTGTTTCCACCGCTCCTTTTTGACCTGCGGCGGCTAAAGCCTGATTGGTTGCGGTAAGAAGCAGATCTTCTAATTGTTCCACGTCAGATAAATCAAGTTGATTGGTGTTAATGCTAATATTGACAATTTCTTTGTTGGCATTGGCAATTACTTTGATGCCTTGTACCTCAATTTCAGCAGTAATGCTACCGAGTTTTTGTTGTAATTCTCTTTGTTGCTCTTCGATTTTACCGAACATGTTACCGAACATAAGGCTTAATTTTTAGTGTTTAATTCTTTAACAAACAAAACACCTCAAATAACTCTGATGTTAAATAGTTGCTATAAGTTTACGTAAAAAATAACAGTTATGTTGTATGCTGATGCTTTATCGTTGCTCAAAGATTTAATTAAAACACCTTCTCTTTCTAAACAAGAACAAGAAACAGCCAATCTCATTCAATCTTTCCTGCAAGAAAAAGATATTGTATGCCATACACTAAAAAATAATATTTGGTCAGTGAATCAATATTTTAATCCTCACAAGCCAACTATCTTACTTAATTCTCACCATGACACTGTTAAGCCAGCTAGTGGTTATACAAAAAATCCATTTGAACCGATTGAAGAAGATGGAAAATTGTATGGTTTAGGCAGTAATGACGCAGGTGGCGCATTAGTGGCTTTAATAGCTACTTTCGTACATTTTTATCCTCGTAAGGATTTGAATTTCAATCTCATTTTGGCAGCTACTGCTGAAGAAGAAATTTCAGGCGAACACGGTATTGCTCACTTATTACCTAAGCTAGGAAAAATTGATGTAGGTATCGTAGGAGAACCCACACAAATGCAAATGGCAATCGCCGAAAAAGGGCTGATGGTCATAGATGGTGTAGCACTTGGAAAGTCTGGACATGCTGCAAGAAACGAAGGAGAAAATGCCATTTACAAAGCTATTCAAGATATTCAACACTTAAAAGATTATCAGTTTGAGCAAGTTTCTCCTTTGTTAGGTGCTGTAAAAGTGAGTATTACGCAAATTGAAGCAGGCACACAGCATAATGTGGTGCCTGACCAATGTCGTTTTGTTATTGATGTTCGCACTAATGAGTGTTACACCAATGAAGCTATTTTTTCTATTTTACAGCAAGAATGTCATTCTACGCTCAAAGCACGTTCCTTTCGGCTAAATTCCTCCAGTATTCCACTTCATCATCCATTAGTGAAACGTGGGTTATCTTTGGGTTGGCATTATTTTGGCTCCCCAACGCTCTCAGATCAGGCATTAATGAATTTCCCTACTCTAAAAATTGGTCCTGGAGATTCTGCCCGTTCTCATACAGCAGATGAATTTATTTATCTGGAAGAAATAGCATTAGGTATCAATGGCTACATTCAGTTAGTTGAAGGGATAATTCTTTGATTGTTAAGATATTACCCCTGTTTTTTTTAACAAAAGCCTAAATCATTGTCTTCTTCTTGTTCTATGTTTAGATAACTAAAAGGAGAAATAGAAGTGTTCAACTGTTTGTTGCTTTCTGAGCTATTTTGGTGGCGCACCTGCTTTACTTTTTTGTTATAAACGATTGCGGTTACCCCTACTGCTGCTAATGAGGACAGCGTTGAAACGATTACTTTGCGTCTTATTTCTTTTTTCATGGTACTAATTTTAAACTTTTTTTCGTGTCAATAATTTGTTCTTGTGTTATTACAATATGTAAAACGAAATTCTATTAATTGTTGCGTTTTGTGCTACTTGATGTTGCGTAAGGTAATTGGTTTTGCAATAGCTAAAAAACGAACTACTTTATGCTTACTTTTACTTTTTTTAACTTTTATATAAGGCAATGGGCTTTCCGCTGGAGTATATTGAAATAAACGTTCCAGAGCCTTTTTTGATACAGGCAGAGGACTTAATTGAGCAAAATGCCATTTCTGTACCACAAGAGGTAGAAAAAAACCTTTTTATGGCAACTACGCTTGAGGGCTATGAAGTAGAAGGGCAGGTGAGTAGCTCAAAAGTAACAGCTTACTCTTGTGAATGTGTCGCTTTTTTAAAGGATGGAATATGTGAACACGTAGTGGCAGTTTTGCTTTTAGTGCGCAGGCAATTACAAGCGCAAAAAGTTCTGAAACAACAGCAAAAAAAAGTTGTACCGTCAGATAAAAAACTGACCATTAAGCAATTACTTGACCAAATAGAAATAGACGAACTCAAACAGTTTATTCAAGGTTATGCCACTAAGGATAGAAATTTTGGTATTGCGCTCAAAGTGAGGTTTGCTGGAAGTATAGAATTTCTGGATGACAAGAAGAAATATCTTCAGTTGCTAGATGATGCCATTCGTGCTTCTCGCAAAAAAGACCAGTATTTAAGCCATAGGGGTACACAAAAATTATTAAAAGTAGCCAAAGAACTGCTTCAACAACTAGAAACTGCATTTTTGCAGCAGTATTATACCACAGGTATTTTCATAGCTCAAAGTTTAATTGAGAAGTTTACGCCTATACTGCGTAAAACGAATCAGCAAAATGATTTACT
>CALDYY010000110.1 GCA_937944245.1 uncultured Saprospiraceae bacterium
TATTAAAATTAATAAACAGATTGAAATTTATGTTGGAGATTTTAAAAATGGGAAAAATCCTTTGTATAATAGTACAAAACCTGCTGATACGCCAACATATCAAAAAAAGCCTGAAGCTACATTGAAAGCAAAAGAGGTAGAAACTCAAGTTTCAAGGCGAGGTTCGCAAAGACGTGGAAGTCGAGAACAAAAATCTAAAAATCCTCTAACAGGAAAAAATTTGTTTGCAGAACTAAACTCCATTGACTATACTCAACTTCCGAAAGACACACGGGAAAGTCTTAATATTAATGAAATAGATAATAATTCACTTTTGATTAATAAATTGGTTCATTTTTATAAGTTTAATAATGGCAAAGTTGATTTACAAAATACAAATGACGGTGAAGCTGTTTTATTTAGAAATAATTTTGGTGATAAAGATGATAACAAGAAAAAATGGCATTACAAATTACCTATTGATTTTGAAAAGTCGGACAATAATAAAATTATTCAATTAGTAAATGAACGGCAAAAAAAGTTAAAAGAGGAACGGGGTTTAGTTTCCAAAATATTTACCCTTAACGGTCGCCTAATCATCGGTTTAGGCGGCGGCTCTGTTTACGAAACAAGTATGACTTTACACCATATTTACGGTTTTCCATACATTCCTGCAAGTGCGGTAAAAGGCGTTCTGAGGAGTTGGGTTTTGATAAACTGTTTCAATGGCTTAGAAGATAAAAAAGCAGAAGAGAAGGCTTTTGAGTGCGAAAATTTCAAAAATATCTTTGGAACGCAGGACGAAGCAGGCAAAGTCACCTTCTTCGATGCTTTTCCAACTCAACCACCAAAAATTGAAGTAGATGTAATGACGGTTCATTACGACAAATGGTATTCAGAAGGGAAAGCACCAACCGACACTATGTCGCCCAATCCCATACCATTTTTAACGATAACGGATACCCCTTTTCAGTTTTTATTTGGTTCAAAGGACTTTGATTTAAAGCAAAAACTTTGGGCATTCCAAGAGGGAGAAGAAGGAAAGACTTTAGCTAACTGGCTCACCTCCGCTCTCCAAAACCACGGCATCGGCGCAAAAACTGCCGTCGGCTATGGATACTTTAAAGAACAGTCATAGCACTTATTGAGGGCTTCACTTCAAGTGAAACCCTCAATAACACAAACAGATGGATACTTTAAAGAACAGTAATTTCATCACTCACTTAGTAATGGTTTCACTTGAAGTGAAGCCCTTACTAACCCTTACAAATAAACTAAACTATCAATATATGCAATTTGAAAATAATACCATATACCACATTTATAACCAAGGCAACAACAAGCAACAAACATTCTTTACACACGAAAATTACTTATTTTTCCTTAGAAAAGTAAGAGAATATCTATTGCCACATGGAAAGATGCTTTGCTATTGTTTAATGCCCAATCATTTTCATTTTTTGATGTACGTGGAATCTGTAGAGATTGAGGTAAGGAAGAAACCATTAAAAGAACATGAAGATACTGAGAAAAATTCGTCAATAGCGACACAAATACGAACGTTTAATGATAGCATTGGTATATTGTTGCGTAGTTATACTCGCGCTATTAATGTGCAGGAAAATCGCACGGGTTCTTTGTTCCGAAAAGAAACTAAAGCAAAAAATGGTATTATCGAAGAGTTTATCACTATTAAAAATAGTAACAGTCAGGGCTTTACTTCAAATAAAACCCTAACTAAAAGTCGAGAATCTCTACTTTTTGGCAGTGAAATGAATTATGAAGCCACTTGTTTTCAGTATATCCATCAGAACCCTGTACTTGCCAAGTTGGTAAAGCATTCTACCGACTGGGTGTATTCTTCTGCACAAGATTACGCAGGAATGCGAAATGGAATGCTTTGCAATCAGGCATTTGCAAAATCGCTGGGTGTAGTTGGTTAGCGAGGACTGCAGCGCTAAATTGTTAATGATGAATCGTTATGCCAACACTCACTTAGTAAGGGTTTCACTCCAAGTGAAGCCCTTACTAAAGCGATAACTCAACACCCCTAATTCTCAAAACTCATCACTCACTTATTTATGGTTTCACTCCAAATAAAGTCCTAAATAAGTAAAAAAATCAATCTTCAAAATTGCTTCAGAATTGCTACCAATTTTAGCCAATTTCATATTGCACCTTTGTAGTGTAAATGAGAAAAAGAATTAATTAAATATTTCAAACCTGTAAAAAAGAAATTACTCAAAATGAAAAATCAATTACTGTTTGCCATTTTTTGTTCCCTAATCACCTTTCAGATTGCTTCTGCACAACGCCCGAGTGGGGCTGGAAGCCAACGTCAAGTAAATATCATTGGTCAAGTGATTGATGCAGATGCAGGTGTTCCTGTTGAGTTTGCGACGGTTACCATTTTATCCAAAAGCGATAGCGTCATCGTTACAGGTTCTATTACCGATGAATTAGGAAAATTTACCATTGAAGTACCTGCCGGTCGCTACTACGCACAAGTAGAGTTCATTTCCTACTTAACCCTAGTGATTGAAGAAATCCCAATGCCACAAGGTAATCCCAGCATTAATTTGGGCATTTTAAAAATAGCTGCCGATTCAAAAATGTTAGATGAGGTAGTGGTACAGGCAGAAAAAAGCACAATGCAAATGGCATTGGATAAGCGCATTTTTAATGTTGGTAAGGATTTGGCAAACACAGGCGGCTCTGCCCTTCAAGTGTTGGATAATGTGCCTTCTGTAACAGTGGACGTGGAAGGTCAGGTGAGTTTGCGTGGCGGTAATGCACGTATTCTTGTGGATGGTAAGCCCTCTGCGCTAGTGCGCGATGCCAACGGATTGCGCTCTATTCCAGCGAATTTGATTGAACGCATTGAGGTAATTACCAACCCATCGGCGCGCTACGAGGCAGAAGGAATGTCGGGGATTATCAATATTGTACTAAAGAAAAATAAAACTAAAGGCATAAATGGTTCTTTTGATGTAAATGCAGGCTATCCAGATAATTATGGTGGGGCACTCAACATGAACTACCGAAAAGATAAAATTAACTTTTTCACCAACTTTGGTGTGAATTATCAGGTGGCTCCTGGTGTGGGAGGCAACAAGCAAGAGCGTTTCTTGAGAGATACTTTGTTTATCACCGATATTGATAGAAAAAGAGAGCGTGTAGGTTTTTCCACTAACTTGCGTTTAGGAATGGACTACTATTTGAGCGATAATGACATTTTCACTACCTCATTTCAATATCGTGTCGGTAACAACAACAATAGCACTAGAGTTAATTATTTAGACTATCTTACCAATAGAAACGCCAATAGCCTATACGAAGTAACCAATAGAACAGACGATGAAGAAGAAACGCGCACTAATTTAGAATATGCCCTTTCTTACAAAAAACTCTTTGAGAAAAAAGGACACGAATTAAACTTAGATGTTCGCTACCAAGATAATATTGATAATGAAAGCTCCGATTACCGCGAAGTTTACTTTGATGGAAAAAGTAATCCGCTTGGTCGCGAGGACTTATTGCAACGCTCAACAGGGTTGGAAGGCGACAACACTTTGCTTTTAAGAGCCGATTATATATATCCTTTTGCAAAACAAGGAAAACTAGAGTTCGGTTACTTAGGTTCTGTTCGCAATATTCGCAACGATTATTTGGTAGAAGAATTTGCAGACAACGAATGGGTGAATCTTGTTGGTCTATCCAACAACTTCAAATATGAGGAAGGCATCCATGCGGTTTATGCTTCGATGGGCAACAAAATGAATAAGTTTTCTTATCAACTGGGCTTGCGCGGGGAATACTCCGACATCAGTACGCAGTTGCTACAAACCAATGAAGTTAACGATAGAAACTATTTTAACCTATTCCCTAGTGTGTTCTTAACTTACGATTTACCGAACAACAATGCCGTGCAGTTAAGCTACAGCAGAAGAATACGTCGTCCAGGCTTTAGAGAGTTAAATCCATTCTTCACTTTCAGCGATTCGCGCAATTTATTCAATGGTAATCCCAACCTCGACCCTGAATTTACGAACTCTTTTGAGGCAGGTCATATCAAATATTGGGATAAAGGTTCATTAGGTTCATCTATTTATTACCGCCATACAGAAGGCGTTATTCAGCGAATTATCGTTGTAGATCAAGAAACAGGTAACACCAACAGACGACCAGAGAACTTAGCCACACAAGATAGCTATGGATTGGAATTCAACTACTCTCTCGACCCTTACAAGTGGTGGAGATTGAGTGGAGATTTCAACTTCTTCCGTGCCGTTACTTCAGGTGACTTTATCAACTCAAGAGGACAGTTACAATCTTTGGATGCTGATGCTTATAGTTGGTTTACACGCTTTACATCAAGAACAACGTTCTGGAAAAATACAGACCTTCAATTACGCTTAAATTATCGTGCACCACAAATTACTACACAAGGAAGAGACAAAGCCATTACAGCAATAGATTTAGGATTGAGCAAAGACATATTGAAAAATAAAGGAACGCTTACTTTAAGCATTCAAGATGTATTCAACTCACGTCGCTATCGCTCAACAATAAATCAACCTGACTTCTTCTCTGAAATTGATTTTCAATGGCGCGCCAGACAAACGACACTTTCTTTCAATTACAGACTAAATCAACAGCAACGCAAAGGTGCAGATCGTGGAGGAAGACAGAGTGGTGGGAATTATGGTGGCGGTGAAGAATTTTAAGAAAACAAGTCAAAGGCATTGTAATTTTTTCTGAAACAAACACAATCAACTAACGAGGTTGCCCGCAAAGGCAGCCTTTTTTATTGCTACAATGCTGCAATAGATTTTATCGTTATAATTGGTAAGAACTTCGTTTTTTATGTATTTTTGTTAAAAACAATTAAACAAAAAACAACTAATAGTTCAACCATTAAAGCACTATTGCGATATGAGTAAAAAAGCAGGTTTTAAAGAGATTATCAATAGCGAAACCCCAGTATTAATTGATTTTTATGCCGATTGGTGCGGTCCTTGCGGAGCGTACAGCAGCACCATTGAAAGATTAAAAAAAGAATTAGGGGATGAGGTCAGCGTTATTAAAATTAATGTGGATAAAAACCAAGCATTGGCAGAAAAATTACAAGTAAGAAGCATCCCTACCACCATGATTTTCAGAAACGGACAACTGAAATGGCGAGAAGCAGGCGTTCAGTCTATTAGCCTCCTCAAAAAAATGGTGGATGCAGCAAGGGAAGACTGATTTATCATCAATATATCCATGTTATTTTGATATTAATTTTATATTTATTTCATTGAACAGTGACATAAAATTGTTACATTTAACTCATTTCTGAGTCTAAAACGAAAAATTCTATTAACAAACATAACCATTCAATATGAATCGGACAGTCTTACTAACAATCTTTCTACTACTATGGCTGCTTCTGATGTGGCTACTATTCAACTGGTGTGGGTGTTTACCCATAGGTCAGGGAGCTTTACCTGCCATACTCACTACCTGCGAAAATCAGAAAATTGAAGCCAGTAACTCAGCACAGTTTAAACTAAATGATGCTAAACCCATATTAGCACCCACAAAGAAGTCCTTACACAACGAAGTCGTTAATTATTTAAAAAAGAACGACAAGGCTGGTGTACTCATCACAGGCAAGAGCGATGCAGGTGAAGTGCCGGCTGCCACATTACCTAATCTGGGCAGGCTACGTGCAGAAGCTATGCGTGCCTATCTGGTTGCTAATGGAATTTCCGAACAGCGCATCCAAGTTAGCGAAGCAATGGTAAGCCATTTGGATACTAAAGTAGGCATTGTTAGCAATGCAATTGATTTTACGCTATTGTGTGACATCGAAAAAGCCCCCATTTCGCTTGGAGGACTTGATTTAAAAGATGGCAACAACGCCATAGCTACCGCTAAACAAGGTATTCCTTACAACGCTAGTGCCTATAACTACAACACTCCTTTTGCAGCGGATGTTGATGCTTTTATCGAAAAAGCAGTTGCTTTTCTGAAGGCAAATCCTAATAAGCAGTTGATTATCAATGGGTATTATCATGGCAAAGAACAAAACAATAGTATCTATCCAAATTTGGGAATTGCTCGAGCCAATCAAGTAAAAAATCTACTCATTGCTAAAGGTATTTCTGCTCGCCAATTTGAAACTAATGGCATTAAAGTAGCCGATAGTTTCGATTTTTCAGGTGGGTACAGCAATGCCATTACTTTTGGACTGAGTAAAGTAGATGAAGCGGCAAAACCAGAAATGTCCATCAAAAGTATTGTACTTTACTTTCCGACAGGTGCAAGTGCTATTACGCTGGACGAGGAACAACGCAAATTCTTCACAGAATTAACGCGCTATCTGGATTACTATCCAAATCAGAAAGTAACCATTACTGGACATACCGACAATCAAGGGAATAGAACGAGTAATGTACAGTTGGGTTTGCAACGCGCTAACTTTGCAGCAGATTACTTGACCAAAAATGGTATCAGCAAAGCACAAATTATTGCTAATTCAAAAGGTCCTGATGTACCTATTGCAGACAACGGCACAGAAGAAGGTAAAGCAAAAAATCGAAGAGTCGAAATCTCCATTCTATAAACTATAAAAGAAAAATAAATATGTCATTACTGTGTATATTAATTCCGCTACTAGGTTTATTGGGTGCTCTACTCCTAGCAGGCATGATTGGTAAAGCGCTGAGAGAAAAAGAAGTAGCAGCGTGGAAAGACCAATATCAATCCGTTTCCATGAACTATGGTGCACTCATGGAAAATAAAAACTCCTTAGAGCGCATGCGCCTATCTTTAGAGCGTGATAATGGTCAACTGAAATTAGCACAGACCTCTACTATGGAAGAAAAAGTTGGTTTAGAAGCAGAACTGGCGAAACTAAAAGCAGAACTTGCTGACCGCAACTTGAACATCGAATTGCTAGAGAAAAACTTAGCTAATCTTCGTTTTGAATTGCAGCAAAAAGATAGCGACTTCGATAAACTAATTGCAGATTACGAAGGATTGGAATTAAGTTATGCTTCTACATCACAGCAAACAGGCGACTTAAAGAATAAATACACTGAAAATGAAGCAGAATTAAGTCGTAGGTTAAACATTATTAATGATTTACAGCGACAGAATCTGGAGTTAAAAAACAGTATCGAAGAAAAAAATGCAGATATCAACACTTTGAAATTGCAGTACACTGCCTTGGATAAGGACTTTGATAGCTCAAAAGTGAATGGCGAACAAATTCGGGCTAAATATGAGTTAGAAATTGAAAATTTAAAGCAAAGTATTGAGAATTGGCAACGCCAAAATTTAGAGCTAACCAATAGTATTGAGGAAAGAAATGCAAGCATTAATACTTTAAGGTCGCAATATCTTAATCTTGAAGAGGAATTGGACAGTGTGAGAACAGATAGTGAGCAAGCACAAGCTAAATATGAATTAGAAATCAAGAACTTAGAGCAAGGCATCAGCGAGTTACAAAATGAAGTAAACAGCGTGCGCCTTGAATGGGAGAAAGCACGTCAAGTTTGGACGGATGAAGCTAACGGCTATCAACAAAGATTGCGAGAAGTAGAAGAAGAAAAAAATAATCTTACAGCAGATTGGCAAATACGCTACGCCAATTTGCAAACTGAATTCACGCAAAACCTCAGTGGGGTACAAGCGGAATCTGCTAACATCATTAGCGACTGGCAAAGCCGATATGCACAACTTGAACAGCAACTGGAAGAATCAAAAGAGCAGCTTAATTTATTGGTGATAGAGAAAGACCAAATCGCTATGGATTGGCAAAGCCGATATAGCAGTTTGCAATTGGAGCTAGGTCAAGCACAAGAAGGAATGTTGATATTGGGCAATCAGAAAGAAGGTATAGCCGCAGATTGGGAAGCACGCTATCAGCAAGTAGTTATTGAACTGGAAGAAACGACGGCTAGAGTAGCTCAACTACAAAAAGAAAATGAGCAATTAGAATACGAGTGGCAGGAGCGCAATAATGCCTTGGTGCTACAACTCAATCAAGCACAAGAAAATATTTACGGATTGCAAACTGAACAGACAAGTATTGTTTCAGATTGGCAAATTCGTTACCAGCAAATGGAGATAGATTGGAAAGCAGCTACTGAAAAGGCTGAGACATTGCAAGCAGAAAAAGTAGCTTTAGAGAATGAGTGGAAGTTGCGTTACCAAACTTTGGAAGCAGAACTGGGCGAATCCAGAAATCAAATTATCTTCCTAGAAAGTGAAAAAACAAACCTAGCAGGCGATTTTGAAGGACGATACAACCAATTAGCACAAGAATTGGGCGAAGCCAAAA
>CALDYY010000111.1 GCA_937944245.1 uncultured Saprospiraceae bacterium
AAAGGACCTATTCATGCCTTTAATCAAGGTAAGAAAATAATTGCCGCTGATGGTAATTTGGAAGAAGCTGCCAAATACTTTACTGAGGCTATTCAAAAATTTAATTGCCATGATACTGCTTATGAAAGAAGAGGCTATGTACATTTTCTGACGAACAAGCATGAACAAGCAATTGAGGATTACAATAAATGTATTGCCATTAATAATAGAAATGCAGACGCCTATTTTGGAAGGGCTATCGTTTATATCAATCAAGGCAATCATGAAATGGCGATTGATGATTTAACTCATGCTATTCAATATTCTATTGCTTTGCAAGCCTTACATTGGAAGGCGCGTCGTCTGAAGGGACGCTGTCACTTGCAGTTGGGCGAATATGAGAAAGCAACTACAGAGTTCAACTTCTTCACCAGCCGCAGGTTCAAAGAAAATGATCCTAACATTCAATCTTTGAAAGATGCGTATTTTGACTTTGGCAAGGCATTACTAAAGGTAGGTAAGCCATCGAAAGCCTTAGAAGTTATCAATAAAGCTGCACGCCTTAAAGACGGAGTTAGCACATATTCTTCTGAAGAATGGAAAAAATACCATCAAATTGCTTCAAGCGCTGTGGAAGGAGGAAAAGTGATAAATGCTTAGTTTGGTTTACCACTTGTAAGTTTTAAACTAAAAAAGAGATTGTTCGTGGCTACTGTTGAACAATCTCTTTTTTTATGTCTTGGTCTATCAAAAGAATAACTTAGACTTTATCAATCGCAATAAACATAGCTATTGCGTTTTTACCAGTTTGTAATTCTGCCTCAAAGTCAATCGTATTGCCACCTGCACTAAAATTTACTTTATCGGATAGTTGGTTTTTAAGTGCAGCCGTAACCTTTCCAGCAAAAGCATCGCCTCTTTGCTGATTGATGAGCGTATTCAACGCCTTAAAATCTAGCGCTTCTTTGCTTACTACTATGGCAACCCAATCCGTTGACCCTACTTCATCCGCCACCATAGAATAGTCGCGTGGAAAAATGCGCGTTCCATTGATACCACAATATGCGGAATGTTTTTCAGTGTAAGGGAAAAGCACATAACTAGTGCCATCTGCTTCCATACCAAATATGTAAGTGTAGCATTCTAGCGAATTAGTTACTTCTACCTTAAAAGGGTCTCCTTTTTTGATAGGACGCACCGTTCTAAAAACATTGTTGGCTGCTTTTTGTAATTGGATATTTTTTTGAGTGTTGTTATCTACCAAACCAAACTTGACGGCAAGTTTATTGTTCTTCGTCTCAGTGGCATTGCCCATTGGATAAATGCCATAAGCCTCTTTAACAAAATACTCAAAGTTCTTGTAGCTCACCCAAGCATTTCCGTTTTCACCCCAATCGCTACCCCAACTGTTCATAATATGAAATGCACCTTCACCATTCAAAGCGGTGTCGTCGTAGCCAATAACACACATGGCGTGTCCTCCCAATCGGCTTGCACCACTCAAGTCGGCGCGTGTAGGCTGCCAGAGGTTTTTATTTTTCATACTGTAAGTGAAACTTTCGCCTACCATCATACCAATTACGACTGGTGCGCCTGATGCTAAGTGCTGGCGAATAGCATTAATATCTACCTTATAGTTATTATGATTGACAGAAAGTCTTTCATATCCTTTAATTTTAAATTGTTGTGCTTGGCGAACCTCTTGAGGAGAGGGCTTCAGACGGCACGAACCTTCGTTGTATTCAAATTCAGAGAATGGCAAAGCCCCATTTTTTAACATTGTTTCCATAGCATAATGCAAGTATGTCCCTTGACAACCCTCAAAAGCAATTTGATTGTAAACATAGGAGGGGCTAAAGGAGGCATTTTTAGGATTTTGCCCTGTTTGTCGAGCATGTAAGATAGTGCGCGCAGCATAAGCACTTGCCCAACCCACACATGAGCCTTGTCGCCCTTGATTGAGGCGTGGTGGCGCATATTCCAATAAAGAAACCTTAGCTGGCAATTCATTTCTACCTTCTGCTAATGAAGCAAAAACCAATCGCTTGTCATATTCTTCTTGATTTTCGGTGAAGCCTAGTGAAAATTCATTGTTATTGCTGGTTGGGCTAACGGGTAGAAACTGGTTAAAAAAGTCGCCTCCCAAATAAAAATAAGCTAGCCCTCCAATGATTAGAATAGGCAATATTAACTTTGGACGTTGCAATAAAATAGGAATTAACAATAAAAGCCACTTTAAATTTCCCCCTCCACCAGGCTGTGGGCGAGGGTTGTTGTTATTGTCATCCTGTGGACGAGGATCATCCTTTTGCATTCTAATAGCCATATCAAATTATTTATTAGGTCAGAAAATAATAATTTCTCTACACTGACACACTACATTACTACATCACAAATATACGCTTTTACAAAACTAAACCTAATGTCTTCAAGCAACCTTATTTGTTCAAAAAGTGTATATTATTTGATAAAACGAAATCAACTATGAAATACTTTTTTCTGGTATCTCTAGCTTTTATATTTTGGTTTGGCAATAGCTATCGCAAAAGCGACACTAAACCTCAGCTTCAAGTGACACAACTGGGCAAGGATGCTAATGGGTTCAAAGCTCTGCAGAAAACTTTTCAGGCGAACAATAAAGGCTATCAACTTCACTTTTTTTCACAAGTAAACCTCTTAAAACCTAGCCAATTCAATAGAATTGCTTTTGTACAAAGCGGCGGTGGTACAGCAGAATTGAAAGGAGAAATCTCTAAGGTATCAATCGGAGACATCTTATTAATTCCTGCCAATCAGACCGTAAAGGTAGATAGTCTATTGGATATGCTTGTTTTTTCTGTACCAGAAGCATTTCCTGAGCGTCTGCCACTTTTTATTCGACCCGATTGGGATAAAAACATAACGGATACACCTGGCGGATGCGCCACAGAAACTGGTGCATATCGGCGTATTCTGCTCACTTGGCTAGGTCGTGTCGGACCTTATCTGTACCATTCTCTCAATGCGCATAGGGTGCGTATCATGGATTCATTTACACATTATCATCCCAAAGAAGGTGGTTTCGACGAATTTTACTTGGTTCAAATGGCGATGCCGGGTGCAAAAATTATTACAGGCGAAAGCGTTGATTTAGTAGAAAACTACGAACATTTAAGCAAAGAACAAACTAAAGGATTGCTCACTGAAACCGCACTCCACGTTGGCGATTTGGTGTATTTGCCAAGAGGCGTGATTCATCGAGGTTTAGGCGGTGCTTTGGTGCAGGTGATTACTGTGCCGGGGTTTATACCTAAATCAGAAATTGGCGTGGATTATTATTTGCGAAAAATTAATGAACGCTTTGACTTAAAAGGTAATGAGGCATTACCTTACAATGTAGAAGCATCTGATAGTGTGATTATTAAATGATAAAGATGAAAGGAAAGATACCTTTTCTTTTTAGCTTAGGTCTAATTTTTTGAGTATTAAAACTTAGAATGGGTGTAAAGATTCATAGATATGCCAAATCTTGAATCTTTGGCATATCTAAACTTATTTATTCTTCAACGGCTAGAATCGCTTTACGAACGCCACCATATTTAAGGAGTAAATCCTTAGCGGTATCATAATCAATGTTCAGTTCTGCCATCAACATTTTAGTCCCTCTATCTATTAACTTATTGTTAGTCAGTTGCATATCTAGCATTTTATTATCCTTCACTCTGCCTAGTTGAATCATTACGCTAGTGCTAATCATGTTCAACACCAATTTTTGAGCTGTTCCTGATTTCATGCGGGTACTGCCTGTCACAAATTCAGGACCAACAATTACTTCTATTGGATAATTAGCATATTTTGATACTGGTGCATCAGGATTGCAAGAAATGCTTCCAGTCGTAATACCGTTTTCTTGGCATTTTCTCAAGCCATGTACTACATAAGGCGTTGTACCCGAAGCTGCTATACCAATGACTACATCACCACTATTGATTAAATACTCCTTTAAATCATTCCATGCTTGTTCTTCGCTATCTTCAGCGTGTTCTTTTGATTTTCGAATGGCTTCGTCACCTCCAGCCATAATGCCAATCACCCAATCGTGAGGTACGCCAAAAGTGGGTGGACATTCGGAGGCATCCACAATACCCAAGCGTCCGCTAGTACCAGCACCTATATAAAATAAACGTCCTCCCTCCTTCATTTTAGCAGCGATACTTGTTACTAATGGCTCAATCATGGGGATAGCTTTTTCCACAGCATAAGGCACTGTTTTATCTTCATTATTGATGTTGGTTAGTAATTCTCGTACACTCATTTTGTCTAAATGACGATAATTAGAGGACTGTTCCGTGATTTTTTTCATTTTTTATTAGTTTAGCTCTACAATTATGACGAAAAAATGTGCTCACAAGCACTCATACTTTGATAAATATTTTATTCCAATGAAGTAAGTAAGCTAAGGCTAGAAAAAAGAGCACATTAGCAACAGCATATGCCAGAGAAGCATTCATCGGATGAGTTATCCATGAGTTAAAGCCATTTTGATAAATCCATTTTCCCAATGACATAGTTTGCTCATTAGCATTCACTTTAATCGTATAAAGCAATTTAGCAACAATACCCGACATTACAAATACAAATAAGGCATTTGTGCCATACACTACAAAAGGCTTAGTCCATTGTTGATATTTTAATACATCCACTAACCAATAAATAGTTCCTAAAGTCAACAATGCGATACCACTGGTGTAAGCGACGTAGGAACTTGTCCAAAGTGCTTTGTTGATAGGAAAGGCTAAATTCCAGACCAAACCTAGCAAAATGGCTAATGTTCCAATACCAAAAATGCCTGTGAGCTTTTGATAATGTTCTTTAGGTTGCTGAATCCATAGACCTGTCAATACCCCACTGATAGCTGAAACAACAGCGGGTAAGGTACTCAGCAAACCTTCAGGGTCCCATACTTTGGACTGCGACCATAGATGTCTTGGCATAAGCGTGTAGTCTAGCCAAGCACCAAGATTAGTTTCTGGTTCAAGGTTAGGCGGGTAGCCGTTTGGGACGGGCACTAATGTCATTAAAGCCCAATAAACTAGCAGCATTCCTGCTCCTACCCATGCTTGCGTTTTCCAATTTGTTTTCAGAAATAGGATTGCTGCAACGCCATATACTAAGGCAATACGTTGCAATACGCCAGGTATGCGTACTGTTTCAAAGTTAAATTTTGGAAATAGATTGAGCAACAAGCCAATACCAAAAATGAGTAGCACTCGGCGAAGTATTTTAAGCATAATTGCTTGATGTTCATGTCCAAGTTCCCTGCGCTTGCCTAATGCTAAAGGGATAGAAACACCAACAATAAACAGAAAAAAGGGAAATACTAAATCGGTTGGCGTGCAGCCATGCCACTTGGCGTGCAATAGTGGAGCATATACATTCCCCCAGTCGCCAGGATTATTGACCAATATCATGCCTGCAATGGTCATACCTCTGAAGACATCGAGAGAAAGTAGTCGTTGTTTTGTCTGCATTAAGGTGTTTATCATTTTGTTTGAATCAAGGTGTTTATTTTTGCTTTTGCAGTGTTTCTAGTATTTCTTGGTCGCTTTTGCCCAAGTTTTGTAGCAAAAATTGAGCGTCGTCTGCAAAAGCACTTTTAGGATACTGCTCAAGGAACAATTCATATCTTTTTCGAGCTGCTTCTATATCTTTTAAATCATTATCGAGTATGAATGCCGATAAAAAGAGCGCTAATTCTGCTTCAGGTCGGTCGCTATATTTTTCGAGAATCCAATCATTAAGTTTTAGGGCACGCTCAAAATCTTGATTTGATTTTGCCACTTCTGCAGCCTTTTTTAGATAGAGTGGAGCTTTTTCTGCTTTTGGCATAAACAAGGCATAGATTTCAGCACTTTCTAAGAACTGTGTTGCTAATTTAGAATCAACCCCTTGCAAGGTATTCGTGAAAAGTATCTGGTAGAGCGAATCCATACTTTTTGTAGCATCTAACTGATTGTCGCGAATTTTCAAGAAAGCAGGATGATTGCTGTAATTGGGATAAGCTTGTTCAAAGATTTGAAATGCTACATTCGCAATTTCAGGGGCAGTGTTTTCATAGGCACTAGCTAACTGAAAGGCAAGTTCAGCAGTAAGGTTTTTATTTAGCTTAGTTTTGATAAGCGAAATCGCCTTTTCTTCTTGGTTATGTTCTAATTGGAGTGTAATTAATTTTGAGGTACTTGCCTCCGTAGAGTCCAATTCATAGGCTAACATTAGTTGCTGTAAATTTTCTTGTGTAGGTTGCTCGCGGTATTTGGTTTCTAATTCTACAATAGAAGTGCCATCCTGCACCGTATTGACATTGGGTTTACAACTTAAGAAAAATGTAATGGCACTCATCCATACAACATATTTATACATAGGCGATTCTCTTTATGGTTTTTATCTTCAAAAGTAATGTATTTATCGTATATACAAACAAATTTAGCAAAATCCTGTTTCTAGCGAAAAATTATGTGTTCCACAAAGAAACACTCGAATAATGAAAATAAATTGTTTCTGGTTTAGAAGGGATTTACGTTTAGAAGATAATGCGGGTTTGTATGAAGCATTGAAGGCAGGATTACCTGTATTACCTGTATTCATTTTTGACCGTGATATTTTAGACCATTTGCCTCATAAGGATGCTAGGGTAACATTTATTCATAGTGTTATACATCAGCTTAATGAGCAATTGCAGGCATTAGGTAGTAGTATTTATGTCGCCTATGGCAGACCCTATGAAATATGGGATAAAATAATCCAAACCTTTGAAGTTCAAACTGTTATTACCAATAGAGATTACGAACCTTATGCCCTATTGCGAGATAGCACAATAGAAAAATTACTACATAATAAAGGTGTAGCATTTAAGACATTCAAAGACCATTTGATTTTTGAAAAAGATGAGGTACTAAAACAAGACGGAACGCCCTACACTGTTTTTACACCTTACAGCCGCACTTGGAAAAAAATGTTGGATAGTAAACAAGTAGAAGTTGAGGGAAAAACAATGTCCTATTACTTTCAATCTTATCCGATAGAAAAGTATGTTCAGCATTTTTACAAAACCAAAACATTTCCTATTCCCAGTTTGGAAGATATGGGATTTGAAAAAACAAATATCCCTATTCCTTCCAAAGAAGTAAAACAAGGCGTTATTAAACAATATGACCAAATGCGTAATTTCCCTGCTATTAATGGCACTTCGCGTTTAGGTATTCATTTCAGATTTGGCACTATCAGCATTCGCCAGAAAGCCCAAAAAGCCATGCAACTCAATGAAACATTTCTGAATGAGCTGATTTGGCGAGAGTTTTATGCCATGATTTTAGCTCACTTTCCTCATGTAGTAAAAAATTCTTTTCGAGAAAAGTACGACCATATTGAATGGCGAAATGATGAGAAAGATTTTCAAAAATGGTGTGAGGGCAAAACAGGTTACCCTATTGTGGATGCGGGGATGCGTGAATTGAACACCACAGGCTATATGCACAATCGCGTGCGTATGATAACTGCTAGCTTTCTAACCAAACATTTATTGATTGACTGGCGTTGGGGCGAGGCTTACTTTGCAGAAAAGTTATTGGATTTTGAACTCGCTAGCAACAATGGTGGTTGGCAATGGGCGGCAGGTAGTGGAACAGATGCAGCACCGTATTTTAGGATTTTTAATCCCGATGCACAGCAGACAAAATTTGATAAAGACATGCGCTACATCAAGACTTGGGTGCCAGAATATGGCACACCAAAATATCCAAAACCAATGGTAGAACACAAGATGGCGCGTGAAAGGTGCTTAGCCACTTACAAAGCTGGTTTGGAGCAAGCCTAAGCGCGTTTTGCTTTTTCCCAAATCACAGACTGACCACCAGAGAGATATCTAAAAAAGCCTCTGAATATAGCATAGTTCATCATGCAAAAATAGTAAGGAACGAAGAATGCTTTGACCTTTAGCTTTCTTTGCTCTAGTATGTAACCACCTAATGCTAATGTATAAAACAGGAATTGCCCAAGCAAAATCAGTCTAAACCATCCAACATTGTAATAAGCTAAGTAGCTGTTACTTAGCAAAAGCAGAATCAAGCCAAGTGGGGCAAGTGTCCACCTGAGCACACGGTGAGAGACATATTGAAAAGTCAATATGCCGTATTTAAAAATGTTTAGTAGTGGCAGTAAACGAACAATAGATTGAAAACCACCGGCAGCAATTCTAATTTTGCGTTTTAGTTCCTCTGCAACAGAAGCGGAAGCCGTTTCAGCCGCGTAAGCATCAGGTTCATAAGCTACCTTATAGCCTTTAGCGGCTATGCGCATAGTCATGTAAAAATCCTCGACAATAGAATCTTTTGGAGGAGCTTCATACAAAGCAGTTCGAATAGAAAAAAGTTCACCAGCCGCACCTACTACGGAATGTAAATCAGAATCCCATTTTTTTAGTGTGGACTCATATTTCCAATATAAACCTTCTCCCGCACTACTTGCGCCTTCCTCTGCTTCCAGATGAATACGCTTTTCGCCCGCCACCGCACCTACTTTAGGATTTTGATAGTGTCGAACAATATTTAGTATCGCATCAGGATTGACAAAGGTATTGGCATCAGAAAATACAACGATTGGTGTTTTTACTTCTGGCATAACTCTATTGACAGCAGCAATTTTGCCTCTACGCTCAGGTTGATGAAATAATTGTAGATTTACGTCATTTTGTAACTTAAAATTTCGCACCTTTTCGGGCGTTTCGTCATTAGAGCCATCTGTTACAAAGAAGTAGGTAATTTTCTCTTTAGGATAATTAAACGCCAATGAGTTGGCTATCTTCTGCTCGATATAATCTTTTTCGTTGTAGGCAGCTACGAGAAAAGTGACTTCAGGTAGCTTTTTTTCGTTTATATGAATTATATTTGAGCGTTCTTTCTGAAAGAGAAATGACTTTATCTTGACAAGGCAGAAAAGCAATAGCCCGTAGCCAATATAAGTGTAGAATACAAGCAGAAAACTAGCCAAAAATAAAACCTTCGCTGTAAGTAGTAAATTGTCCATAGGTAAAACTAAATTTAGGCTTTTGTTTGAATTGTGCTGCAAATTATGCAAGATTTATTTTTATAGTTCGATAAAGTGTATTACTTTAGCACAAGATATATAAAAAAGCACTTACTGTAATTACCTACCATACAATTAAAAGTATATATAATTTTTTTAAATTAAATTACTTTATATATATTTAAATATTGACTATCAACTTGTTACTGTATTTCCTGATAAAAAAATGTAAGCATTTAAGTAAGCATAAAGCTATCATGTTGTCTGCTTTCTTTGGTGCAAAAATGACTTACTTTACTGCTGCAAATGAACTGTATGCTTTGTATTTAATGAGCAAGATGGTTTATGTTTATTAAAGGTGGATTTATTGAAACAACTATACACCAAATGCAGTAAAATAATGAACAAATCCATAATTACTGCTAACGAATAGCTAAAAGTTAGAACTAATGGACAATGAGAGAACAATTTTGATAATAGAAGATGATGAAGGGCTGCGAGCTTTGCTTGTCGCTCTGTTGAAAAGGAATAGCAACGTGATAGGTGCTAGTGGCGCCTTGATGGGCATGAACTATCTGTATGAAAATTCAACTCCTGATTTGATTATCTTAGACACTAACCTACCTGATATTTCAGGTATTGACTTAATTGCACAACTTAAGAGTAATGCTTTTTTCAAAAAAGTACCCATCATAGCCCTTTCTGAAGAAAAGGATGAGGAATTTATGAGGTATTGCCATGAACTAGGCGTTGATGCCTATTTCGCCAAACCATTTAATCCAGATTATTTATTGCTAAAAGTAGGCGCGTTATTTGGGGTAGATTATGCTACTTCCAACACAAATTAAATTATCAAACCTAGTTACCTAGTTATCATGAAACAAGTTATAACTACTTACACTCTAATTAAAAAGTCAACAGTGCTTTACTTTGGAAGCAAAGAAAAACTAGAAGAAAATTCTGTTCCCTTCTCTATTGAGGGCAGTGGTTTGCAAGTGGTTCGGATGCAACACCTAGACCATGTTATTGAGTGGCTAAAAAAACAAAGTAGCAAAGAGACTTTAAAAAAGTCTTTATCTATGCTCTGCGACTTTGAAGCGTTAGCTGCCCAGCAATTTGAATTGTTACACATTCTTCAACAAGACCGTTTGCTAAGCCAAATTCCTGTCTTTGTTCACGGTGTAGCATTAAGTAGTGTGCAGATACAACAACTAAAAGAGCTAGGTGTTGATGATTGCTTTAGCATGCCTATTGACTGGCAGGTAATCAATGATAAAGTTGTTTTTTGGAATAAATACAAGAAACATATTAAATTTACCACTTATAATTTTAATCAGACTAGAAACACCAATATATCTACATCAAAAAGAATATTCGATATTTTGAGTGCTTCTATCATTATCTTGATGATTAGTCCAATATTGCTTATTATTGCAATAGCAATTAAAATAGATTCCAAAGGACCGATTATTTATCGCTCAAAACGCATAGGAAAAGGTTATCAGAAATTTGATTTCTTCAAATTTAGGTCAATGTATCAAGATGCGGATGAGCGATTAAAGCAACTGATACACTTAAACCAGTACGCTAATAGCAATGAAGTAGAAAATTGTTTTATTAAAATTAAGAATGACCCACGCATCACTAGGGTCGGGCATTTGATTAGAAAAACGAGTTTGGATGAACTTCCACAGCTATTTAACGTACTAAGAGGTGAAATGTCGCTAGTTGGAAATCGCCCATTACCACTTTACGAAGCTGAATTGATGGTGCGCGACGAATGGGCAATGCGCTTCATTGCGCCGGCAGGTCTAACAGGTTTGTGGCAGGTATCAAAAAGAGGAAAAAACGATATGTCCACAGCAGAAAGAGTGGCTTTAGATGTGCAGTATGCTCAGAACCATTCTTTTTGGTACGACATAAAGCTATTACTCAAAACATTGCCCGCAATGATACAAGAAGAAGATGTTTAAACAATAAAATCGTCTGTAAATATGATTTTACATCATATTTTGAGTTAGAGTTTGTTTAAAAATTTTCTTTGGTTGAAAATCAATAGTTTGTGGTTCTGACAATAGGAAGGCGAGGGAATTTAGCGGGCTAAATGACCAAGCCTTATTGAAGTCAGGTATTATAAAATACTGGTTTTTAGTAATTTAAAGTTTAAACACGCTCTTAGTCTAAGAATTAAAAATAAAAAAGATTTGGCAAAGGTTTCTATCATTACCGTGAATTACAATCAGCCAGTCGTTACAACAGAATTGCTTGCATCTATCAAAAAAAATCCCTTCAAAGACCTTGAAGTTATTGTGGTAGATAATGCCTCTGTTGAAGACCCAACTAGGCTATTCAAATCGGTTTATCCCGAGGCGATTGTCATACGAAGTAATGAAAACTTAGGTTTTGCTGGCGGAAATAATCTAGGAATCAAAGCTAGCACCGGCGAGTATTTATTGTTCATTAACAACGATACGGAACTGACAGAAGGTGCTATTGAAACTTTGCTTGCGCTTTTCCAGCAAGTATCCAATCTTGGAGTAGTAAGCCCAAAGTTATATTACTGCCTACCCGACCAAAAAGTTCCTGTTATTCAGTATGCTGGCTCAACAGAAGTACATCCTTTGACCGGCAGAAACAAAACAATAGGCATATTTGAAGAAGAAAAAGGGCAATATAACACGCCCCAAATCACTGCTTACGCACATGGCGCAGCTATGATGATTCCTCGGTATGTTGTAGAAAAAGTAGGGATGATGCCAGAGGACTTTTTCTTATACTACGAAGAGTTAGATTGGTGTGCTCAAATAAAAAGAGCAGGTTATAAAATTTATGTTGAACCTCGTGCCGTTATCTATCACAAAGAATCTGTTTCTGTGGGTAAATTAAGTTTACTCAAAACTTATTATATCAATAGAAATCGAATTTTATTCATGCGCAGGAATAAATCTGATGTTACTTTTTTCTTGTTTTCTTTGTTTTTGTGGATGATTTCTGTCCCAAAAAACATTGTAATTTATCTCTTTAAAGGGGAGATGCAACACTTAAAAGTTTATCTGAAAGCAGTTTGGTGGAACTATGGTGCTGAGCAAAAAAAAATAGACACGAGCTTAGTACCTAGCTAAATATAAAACAACCCATGATCTACGCTATTTACACAATCCTTAGTGGTCTATTCATCTTTTTCTTAGTCTTTCCATTTTGGAAAGTCGTGTGCTCTAGCTTTTTCAAAGAAAAAATCAATCCAAAAACGAATAAAACATTTGATTACGCCAATATCATTACTGCTTATGGGAATGTGGATATTGCCAAACCCTTAGTGATGTCACTCTTACATCAAACCCATAAGAATCATCATATTTATCTTGTGGCAGATAATTGTGATATTGATAATTGGGATATTCAACACGAGCAACTTACTTTACTTCATCCTCAACCTTCCCTCAATCTCAAAGCAAAATCCATTATTCATGCAGTAGAAAATGCTAAACGTCAACACGATTATGTCATTATTTTTGATGCTGATAATGTAGCACACCCCAATTTTTTAGAAGAAATTAATTGTTATGCCAATGCTGGACATCGAGCTATTCAAGGGCAACGCACGGCAAAAAACTTAGATACTAAAATTGCAGCAGCAGATGCACTTGGCGAGTTCTATAAAAATTATGTTGAACGCTATATTCCTTATTTGATAGGTTCTTCTTCTGTCATTTCTGGTTCTGGTATGGCAGTAGAATGGCATTTGTACAAAGCCTATTTAGATAGCCCCGAAATACAAAAAGGCAAGGAATTGTGGAAAAAAATGTTGCAAGAAGATAAGATTTTACAAAATTTTCTGTTGCGCCGCAAGGAGCGTATTGCATATGCGTGGAATGCTATTGTGTATGATGAGAAAGTGAGCACCGCAGAGGCTGTCGAAACCCAGCGTAGCCGATGGCTGTATTCCTACTTTCAGAATTTCCCTAATGCTTTAGGTCTAATTTTCAGAGGATTGACTAATTTTAATTGGAATCAAATTTTATTTGGCATTATTACAATTGCTCCGCCATTATTTATTCTACTAGGTTTATCAGGTATAATGATGTTGCTAGGCATTTTTATTGCACCAATTGTGGCGCTTACTTTAGCTATTGCCATTGCAATATTTACTAGTAATATTTTCTTAGTGCTTTATCTTTCCAAAGTGCCTCCAGCCGTATGGCAGTCTTTAGCTAGTATCCCACTTTTTATTTGGAAGCAAGCTACGGCATTACTCAAAATGAGTAACCCCAACAAGAATTTCAAACACACAGAACATAAACACAAAGTAGATGTGGAAGAATTAATTAAAAGAAATTAAAACTAACACCCATGATATTCAATAGCTTACCCTTCCTGATTTTCATTGTTGCTTTCCTACCCATTTACTTTTCACTAAAAGGTAAGAATAGAATATTGTTTTGTTTGGTTGCCAGCTATTTTTTTTATGGATGGTGGGATTGGCGTTTTTTAAGCCTTATTGTTATTTCAACTTGTATTGATTACGCGTTGGCTTTGCAAATAGAAAAAACAGATGACAACAAGCAACGTAAGCAGCTCCTTATCCTTAGTTTGATAGCTAACTTGGGGGTACTTGCTTTCTTTAAATACTTCAATTTTTTTGCCGATTCATTGGAAATACTAATGCTATCTGTTGGTATTCAACCTTCTTTTAATACTTTAAACATCATTTTGCCCGTTGGCATTTCGTTCTATACCTTTCAATCTATGAGCTATACGATTGATGTGTATCGAAAAAATATTCCAGTAGAAACAGACTTTCTTCGATTCGCTACCTACATTGCTTTTTTTCCTCAATTGGTTGCTGGTCCGATTGTGCGCGCAGCTGATTTTCTACCCCAATTTCGGCGAGAAGTTAAGTTTGATTGGGAAAGATTTATGGCTGGCTTAACTCAAGTGCTTTGGGGCTTTTTCAAAAAAGTAGCGATTGCCGATTCCCTTGCGCCTTTTGTAGATCAGTGCTTTCAGATGCCTGATAATTTTACTACTATCCATCTAGTTGTAGGCATTGTTTTCTATTCCTTTCAAATTTATTGTGATTTCTCAGGTTATTCTGACATTGCTATTGGTCTGGCACGCATGATGGGATTTGATTTTCCTATGAATTTCAGAACTCCCTACTTTTCAAAGAGCTTTAGTGAATTTTGGACACGCTGGCACATTACACTATCCAGTTGGCTGCGCGATTATCTTTATATCCCATTGGGTGGCAATAGAAATGGTACTTTGATGACCTATCGAAATCTGATGCTCACCATGTTGCTAGGAGGGCTTTGGCATGGCGCAAGTTGGACGTTTGTCTTATGGGGATTTTTACACGGTATGTATTTAGTAATGCAGCGACTGCTCGCAGATACCATCACAAATACCTATCAATTTTTACGTATTCCGAATTTTATTCAAGTAATTTCAAGCATTACCGTTGTTTACTTTCTAACTTGCTTCGCTTGGATTTACTTCAGAAGCCCAACTTTTGAAGTTGCCAACACTATTATCGCTAAAATTGCTGCTATGGATAACCTTAATCCCGATAGCATCATTAATAAATTCATTTTTCTCAAAGGAGTTCTATTAATTACTTTTTTGCTGCTAGTGGAAATTACAGATTTTAGATTTAATTATCTTTATTTAACCGTGCAAAGACCAATTTTTAGGCTCATTTCTTTTGCACTGCTGCTTTGGATAATTGCTTTTTTTGGCACTTTCGGTACTAATGCTTTTATTTATTTCCAGTTTTAGTGGGTTACTATTTTTTGTTTTTTGACATCAAAAACACTCAATTATACCTTACATTTGTTATTGGAACCGATTTATTTGAATTGATGTACTAAAACGGTAAGGATAGCCAGTTTTCAAGGTGGCTCTTTTCTACCGGAGCAATTCATCAACACCAACAATACTTTTATGCGACACACTTACCAAATATGCTTATTTTTATTTTGGTCAGTTACCTTATTAGGACAGGTAACCTACACTGCCAACAACTTAGTTCTTGATTATGAAGGTCATTTTGGTTACGGAACCAACGTGGGTTACTATCCAAATTGGACTGC
>CALDYY010000112.1 GCA_937944245.1 uncultured Saprospiraceae bacterium
AGAATTAGGCTGCATCAAAATGAAAGATGGATTGGAAGTCATCATTAAAGCATGTAAAGTAAGTGCTTCGTCTTCAACAATTTGACCAAATCTTTCTAAATCCCCTGATTTTAAGGCAGGTAATAAACTTGCTAAGCGGTCTTTAGCTTGTTGAAAGCGAGCGGGAGCATAAGGATTATTTTCCATTAAGCGATGACCAACGCTACTAGAAACTGCCTTTTCATCGGTGCTAACAATCAGAATATCATTTTGAAAATGCTGAAAAATTTCATGTACTTCTTCATAGGCTACCGCATAAAAATCGGATGATCCTTTTATCAATGGAGTTTCTCCCCAAACTGCCATTGTTCCATGAATAGAGCGACAAGCACTTCCCGAACCTAATCGAGCAATGTAAGAGGATTTTTGATGGAATACTTCGTCCCCTTCTAATGTCCCAAAAAGTTCATCCTCTATAGTGCAAAGGCAAAGTGCTAAAGCACTCATACTAGAAGCGGACGAGGCTATTCCTGCAGAGTGCGGAAAAGAATTTCCAGAATCAATAGTTAAACTTAGTTGACCTAGAAAAGGGAAAATAGGTAAAATACTTTCCAAAAAGGCTTTTATTTTTTTGGAGAAGGTTTCATTAGGTTCACCTTCAAAAGTGAAATCTAAATCAATTTGCCCATCATTGTTTGACTTTGGTGCGTACTCGAGATAGGTTTCTGTGTAAGTATTTTCAAGTGTAAAAGAAATAGAAGGATTTTTAGGCAACTGAATACCATGCTTACCCCAATATTTGATGAGCGCAATATTGGAGGGGCTTCGCCAAGCTACTGCGCTAGGTTCAATATCATTAAGGTTGGGTATGAGCAGTTTAGGATTGGTATAGTTAAGCATGATGTATTCTTCTGTATTATCTAAAGGCAAATATAGCATAGAATGCTAGGATTGTAAGGTTTTTGCAAAAAGATTATTTAAGTTCTTGGATACCTGTGCTGCCAAAACCACCTTCACCACGCTCCGTAGAAGAAAGCATTTCTACTGCCAACCACTCTATTTTTTCATATTTGGTAATTACCATTTGTGCTATGCGGTCGCCTGAATGAATGATTTGTTTTTCTTTGGATAGATTAATGACGGGTACTTTGATTTCGCCTCGATAATCGCTGTCAATCGTGCCGGGGGTATTGGGTATAGAAATACCTTGATTAATTGCCAAACCACTTCTGGGGCGTACTTGAGCCTCGTATCCATCGGGCAATTCAATGTATAATCCTGTGGGAATCAATACTCTATCTAACATTTCTAGCTCAATAGGTGCATCTAAGAAAGCATATAAATCCATACCTGCGCTACCTGAAGTTTTATAAGTTGGTAGCGGGTTATTCGAGCGATTGATAATTTTTACAGTCATTTCTAGTAAAAGATAGAAATGCTAAATACAAAATATTTAGCATATCCGATGATTAATGCAATAGTTGATATTGTATTATTTCTTCAAGAAATTCTTTAACATCTTCATGCCTACACCTGCTAATTCCTCTTTTATTTTGCCGTCACCATCTTTATCTAAAAATTTGGTAATCAGCGCCATAGTTGGATTAGCTTGATTTTGCTGTTGCTGTTTTACTGTGTTTTGAATAAGATTTGCCAGTCCGTTTTGGTCTATGTTCTGCTGACTTTTCATTTTTCCTAGTGCTGCCATGACCATAGGTGCAAGCATAATCATCAGGCGAGAAGTTTTGTTTCTATCCATACCACTCAAGTTCGTCACCATATCTACGGCGTTAGTTGTTTTGTTGCCCAATAAGTGCATCAAAATGCCCAACCCATCGAACTGACGATTATCGGCTTCTTTCTTGCCTGACAAGATACCCACAAGGTTGTCAAGTAGATTACCTCCTTCGTGGTCGCGTGTAATAGCATTAAATAGGGAACCTACATTAGAAGGGTCTTTTGTAGATTGTCCCAATGCACCAATAAGTGTATTTAAAATACCAGTAGTAGCTAAAGACATTTTTTCCTTTTCAGGATTGCCTAATTGGGTAGAAAGATTATCCATTACTTCTGGCGTAAGGTAACTTTGAATTAAATCAAATAGTTGATTGTTGTTCATAATTTGAATATTGATGATACAAATAAAATATAAGTATTAGACGAACTTTTTTTGGGAAGTCAACTTTTTATTGAAATAAAATAAACTTACAGCAAAAATAGTAAAATAGTTTTATGAACTCAGCAAAAGATAATTTTGAAAAGGCTTACCTAGAAACCATTTATGTTCTCATTGCTCCCGATGCAACATTGGAACTTAAAATCGGAGAATTTCATCCTTCATTTGATTTTTGGTTGACAAAGCATAACATCAAAACTTGGGTGAAGATGACAGCAGCTAATCCTTATTCTAGGGAGCTGAGCAAAGAAGAAAACGATGAACGCAATAGTTTGCTGCGAAATGATTTAGCTAGTTTGGGCTATCATAATTTGCACGGTTCTGAAGGCAGACCACCAAATGGGGAATGGCAAGCAGAACCCGGTTTTTTTATACCTAATATGCGCTTGCAAGAGGCACTATTTTTGGCAAAAAAATATGAACAAAATGCTATTTTATATGGCTATCAGCGAGGCGTTCCTCAACTAGTGTGGGCAGTTTAATCGCTAATTCGTTGCGCAATAGTATTTATTTTTTCAATCCAAACTCTATCTGTTGCTCGATTGCAGTTAATACATAGGTTATTTATTGGATGTTCACTCCACGTGTAGATAATTTCTTCTGAGCTATAATTGTCGCCCTCCAAATGACTGACAAAGTAGTTGCCTTCTTTATTTCTTTGCCAATAATGTATGCCATGTTGTTGTTCAAAGGCGATTGCTTTTGCAACACGTCGCCCCTCGTCGGGCAATCGCTTTAGATAGTGAGGACTGTATATGGTATGAATAAACATCCAAATAGAAGACCTGAAATCAGGAAAAACGACGAAAGAGGCAGGCTCTGGATCGTTTTTCACAAATCCATCGCAAAATCTAAATACTTCACAAGCCCATGTTTTATTGGCGTGTCGGATGCCAAAATAGTTGAGTGTTCTATTGCTCAAGTAAGACGCTCCCCAGAAAGACTCTCTTGCTGCTTTACTCGCCAGCACTTTCCAGTCCATTAAATACTTCCAGCCAAAGTATTTGCAATGTGCTTCAATATCTTGATAAAAAGCACTTTGTAGTTGATTGACCAAATCTTCGGATACCTCTCGGTGAGGCAATGTCAAATAATAGCGATTGGTTTCTTTAATGAAGCCAACAGCTTTCTGGTCTTTTTTAGCTAGCTCCTCAAGCAATAGTTGTACTTTATCTTGCTGCCGAGCAGTAATGAGCGAAGTAGCACATAAAAAAAGTGCAACGATTAAAATTGGTTTCATTGAATAATTGCTTGTGTCCCTAATAAATCTTTGCCTCCCCCAAAAGTATAAATTTCTATTTTATGTACTTGCAATTCTTTTGCTGGCACAGGTAAGTGAGCAGGCGTTCCTAATTGCAAGCCTCCTAAAGCATCCATTTGTTCAGTGCTGACTCGCTCTGCCCATCTTCTCCTATCTAGCCAAAGGCTCATAGGGGCACTGCCAAGTAGTTCGATTGCACGCTCATAACGGATGGCTTCCGCTATTTTTTCTGATGTTGTTCTATTTTGTAATGGTTGCCATTTTCCCCTTGTCGTTCTTGCACTTTGGTTGATTAGGCTTATAGCTTCTGCTGTTCCGCCAAGCTCTAGAGCAGCTTCTGCTTTCAGTAGTAGTACGTCGGCAGCCAAGAAAACAGGCATTCTCCCTATATTTTTTCCATTTCCTGTAAAAATGGCATCTGTCATGTTGCGATGATGTTGATAATGAGAAAAATGCCAGAAACCTAGTTCTGGTTTAAAGAAAATACGTTCCTGAAAAATAAAATCTGATTGTAAGCGAGCATCAGTTGAATTTGCCTTTTTGGAGGGTAGAGCGGCTTGGCTAGGATTGGAGGCTTCAGGATAGCGTACTGGTTGGCTTGCGTCCATAGCAGCTACTAAGCGTTGATCCACCCTTGCCCAAAAAGGACCACTGCCCGTTTCCGCAAAGGTGTATTGCTGATAGCTTTGCCAAGTTTTACCATTAGCTTCAGGAGCAAAATTAAACGTGATTCCTCTATCCGCATGGTAATAAACAGATTCCCAATTAGTTGTTCTTTTTTCATCCAATGTTCTTGGCATTTGTGCCAAAAATCGTGCGACGTAAGCGTGTGTGAGGGCAATAAATTGCGGTTTATCTAACATTACACCATTAAAGTAAGTATGCTGAAAGTTAGTGCTTTCTTCCACTAGTCGAATTGCCATTTCTAATTCTTGGATAGCGCGTTCTACCACTTTTTGATAATGCGTGAATACTAAATTGGTATTAGTTGTATTTTGCGCTTCCGAAAGGATAGCTTTATCAAAAATCAATCCCAAATAACCCCAACTAACTCCTCTCAAAAAATGTGCACTTGCCAAATGTCCTTTGTTGATAAATGCTTTTTCTGTATTTGCAATAACTTGATTGGCTTTACTGACGGCTTTTAAGTTATTAAACCAAGGTATCTCTGCTATGGTATTGCCGATGACGTTGTCAAATGCTTTTCGAGGTTCGTGCCCCATTTCGAGCGTTCCGAAATTTCCTATGGAAAGTCCGTAGGCATCCCCTGCTACGGAAAGTGCAAGTGCTACTTCTGGGCTGTGGTTAGCTGTCCACCAAAGTTCATAGCCTTCTTGTAAGGTATTTTCTACTGCTTTTCTGGTCTTTAACTCGTTGGTATCAAGTTGTGGGGCTTCTATTTTTTCACAGCTTACCCAAAGTAGTAGAAACAGAACAAAGTAAAACCCAAATGAAATTTTGCTTGTATCTTGTTGTAATTTCCTCATGATGTAGTAGTTGAAGGGTGGACTAAAAAATAACTTGCACATCTAGTGCAAAACTCCTTTGCATAGGAAGTGCTAATTGACGAATATCTTGTTCTATGTTTGTTTGTGGAAAAATAGTTCCAGTGTAGTTACTCCATACATTTCTACCTCGCAAACCAAATCTAATTTGTTCACACATTTTTGACAACTGCTCATTTTTTAGTGTAAACATCAAAGCTACTTCGCGAAGCATGAAGTAGTTAGCGTCTTGAACAAAGTGATTATTGGGTAGATTATTATTGTAAAGAGTATTAAAAAAGCCTGCTGCGATTGGTGTTTCAAAGTCTGAATGCCTTTGTTTGCTATAAAGTTGTTGTTGTGTGTGGTTGTAAAAATTACCTCCTTTTTGCCAATCAAATAGTGTGTAGAATTGTATGCTTTTGAATCCAATGGTATGTCCAAATGCCAAATTAAAATTTGGAACAATGTTGCCAATTGTTGTTAAAAGCGGCTTTCCATCAGCGTCCAATAACTGGTACGGCTTTTCTGTTATTTTTCCTAAATTGTTTTTGTTGACTAAATAGCCAGCCTCATTGAGAACAAAGTCATTTATGGAAATATCGTTTTGATTGTTGAGTTGCTCAACATTTCTTGCGAAGACTGAACCATAGAGATTGCCTAATTGCTTGCCTTCCGCAATATAGAATAAGTTATTCACCGTAAAATTGGGTATGCTTAATGCTGTAATTTGTTGCGTTGATTTAAGGAAAATTGCTTGCGTATTCCAAACCAAACCAGTAGCTTTTGCACGAATCATTTTTGCAAAATCAATTCCAAGCGTTGCTTCATAACCTTTTCCCTTAACTGTTCCCGCGTTTTGCCATTGCCCATCTGCTGAGAAAGTGGCGGAAACAGGTGCAAATAAAATTTGGTCTTTAGCAATATTTTGAAAATAGCTAAACGAAATATCAAAAGCTCTGAATATGGTTAAATCTATGCCCATCTCTGTTTCTTTAACAATAGAGGGGAGTAAATTTGGGTTGGGCAATGCTCTTTGCAAAGGTGTTCCTGAAAATAAATCAATATTTCCATATCGCTGGATAAATGTTGGACGAATACCCGCTGTACCAATAGCTGCACGCAATTTGAGTAGTTG
>CALDYY010000113.1 GCA_937944245.1 uncultured Saprospiraceae bacterium
AAAAACCAGTTCGCCTCTTCTTGAAAGTTTGACAATGACAGAGGGTTCTGGGTCTTCTTCCATTTTTCTTCTAGGTTTAACAATTAGGTTTACTCCTTTTTTTACGGCAGAGCTAATTTCCTGAAAATTCTTAGGAAACGGCTCGTTGCTGATGTTGGCAGACGTGGCGACCACAGGATAGCCAAAAGCCTCAATAATAGCTGTACAAAATGGATCGGTGGAGACGCGAATCGCTACACTGCCATCAGCAGCTATGGCTATGGGTGGTAAATTTCTACCTTTGTCATAAACCACTGTTAGCGGTCGCACATGATGCACTAATAACGTTTCTATGCGTGGATGCACATGGCGAACATAGTTCTTGAGCATATCCAACGAGGAAACCAACAAAACAAATGGTTTAGAAGCATCGCGCTGCTTGAGGTCATATACTTTTTTAATAGCATCGGGGTTGCAGGCATCACAACCAATTCCCCAAATAGTGTCTGTGGGAAACAAAATTAATCCGCCGTTGCGCAAAACTGTTGCCGTTTCTTCGATTTCGGTATCGTACATCATCGGTGTAGCAAGTTCATTCATTGTCGTAGATTGCATTTTCTACCTTTTAGAAATTTCTGTGTGTGTAAATTCTATCTTCTATTACTTAACAAGGGATAAAAATATGAAAGTAATGAGTGTTTTAATTCTTTAAACAAACATATAGGACAATTACCACTTCTATCCCGTTGACTCTATACTTACGTTACTTTTCCGTTAAATTGTCATTTCAAACGTTATTTTAACAAAAAAACTACCTTTCACGACAAGGAAATACTTTTCCATGTCGTTCTTGTTTTACTTAAATAGCAAGGAAAACTGCTATTGTGCTAAAATAATTGTGTACTCGTTCAAAGAAAAATTATATCTTGAAACATATTTTTGTCTATTTGGTTGGTGTTTTGTGTTGCTGTTGTATTCATTTTCCGTTACTTTCTAACCATATCATTGGGGGGAATATCACTTATGAATGCTTAGGCAATGGCATAAGAGCAGGCAACAAAGCCTACAAAATTACAATGACCATTTATAGGGATTGCCAAGGTATAGGTGCTGACTTCGACTCAACGCCTAGAGGTGGTTTTGTAGCTACAGTAACTATTTATCAAGAAGGAAGACCACTCCCCTACCGCTTTGACCTAGATGCTCCTCGTGTGAGGAAGGTAGAACCCAACGCCGACCCTTGCCTAAAAGTACCTGACTGGGTGTGTGTGGAAGAGGGTATTTACGAATTTAATGCAGAATTACCACTTGTGAATGATAGCTACTATATTGTATATCAGCGATGTTGCCGAAATAGTACCATTTCAAATATTTTTAATCCTGATAGAATTGGAGCAACTTACGTAACCGAACTAACCGCAGAAGCCCAACGTACTTGCAACAGTAGTCCTAAATTCAAAGAATTTCCGCCTATTTTACTTTGTGCAGGTGAACCCTTGAGTTTTGACCAATCCGTGATAGACACTGAAGGAGATTCAGTGGTGTATAGTTTTTGCGCGCCACTTACTGGTGGTGGCACTAATGTAACCAATCCGTTGCGCTTGGATGGCATAGCCCCTGACCCCGATGCTCCGCCACCTTATACTCCTGTAACCTTTCAAACACCTTTGTATAGTTTTGACAATCCGATAGGTGTGGATGCTAACTTTCGCATTAATCCTCAAACAGGCATTATCACAGGAACGCCCAACACACTAGGTCAATTTGTGATGAGTGTTTGCGTTTCGGAATACCGAAATGGGCAACTCCTCAGCACTATGCAGCGCGACTTCCAACTCAACGTGGCAGAATGTCAACCTCGTGTAGTAGCACGTGTCGCTGCTGATTCTATGGGAATAAACAATCGAAATTTTTTCTTGCGCTCGTGTGGAAACAACAAATTGAAATTCATTAATGAAAGCCAAGACCGCAACGATATTGACAGCCTAGTTTGGATATTTACCAATGCACAAGATACACTTACCGCCAATACATGGGATGCCAATATCACATTTCCTAGTTCAGGCAACTACACTGGACAACTCATTTTAAATCCTGATGGATTGTGCGGCGACACTGCTAATATATTTCTTCGTATTACGCCTACACTAAAAGCTGATTTCGAATTTGACTATGATACTTGCAGTGTGAGCAAGGTAAATTTTGTAGATCGTTCCTTTTCAGAAGCTAATTTATTGCGTACTTGGCAATGGAATCTTGGCGACGGTAACGCTGCCAATATGCCTAACATCGACCACTTATACACCACCTCTGGCACATTCACGGTGCGCTTAGAAGTGCAAGATGCCAATAATTGCAATGCTTTTGCAGAAAAAGAAATTCGCTACTTTCCTGCACCAGAGATTGTTGACTGGGAGTTAGAAAATGTGGTGGGCTGCGCACCTGCAACGATTATTTTTGATAACTTACCCGATGTAGTGAATGAAACCTATCAAGTGCGATGGAATTTTGGCGATGGCAACACCAGTAATTTACCTAGACCAACACATCGTTATGCCCAAAGTGGCGTTTTTACGGTAGCCGTAGATATTGTTTCCCCCATAGGTTGTCAGATTAATCAAGTATTTCCAGCCCTGATAGAAATTAGTTCAACACCAACGGCAAGTTTCCGCTTTTTGCCTGAACAACCTAGCAATTTAAATCCTAATGTTACTTTCATTAATGAATCAAAAAATGCCGAGTCTTTTAATTGGAGTATTGGTAGCATTCTACAAACTAATGAAGAAAACCCTATTGTTAACTTTCAAGATACCGGTCTTTACATCGTCACGCTTATCGCTATTCACCAAAGTGGTTGTCAGGATACTTTGACAAAACAATTGGATATCGAACCCATCGTCCAAATTTATATTCCTAATGCTTTTAGTCCAAATGCTGACGGAACTAATGATATTTTCAAAGTGGAAGGCTTTACTGCTGGCGTACAAGATTTTTCTATGACCATTTGGAATCGTTGGGGAACATTGGTGTTTGAAACAAACGACCCTACCGTAGGCTGGGATGGACAAACAAATAGGCAAAATAAAAAGGAAAATGAAGGCAACTACTTGTATGTTATTGAATTTAAAGATGCAAGGGGAAATGCGGTTCAATACAAAGGAAATATTCTACTAATTCGATAGAAACCAAAAAAAATAGGACAAAACTAAAAAAACAAGCAACATCTATTTTCAGTAGGAATACGTTACATAAAGACTAAACTGTAAAAATTAAGTACCCTTAAAGGCTACTTAAAAGAAAGAATTAAACAATGAAGCAAAAAATACTTGGATTCCTAGCCTGCCTAATGTTAGTAATTGTGGGCGAAGCAAGGCACATTATTGGTGGTGAAATGACTTACGAGTGCTTGGGCGAGCAAAACGGCTCAGTGCGCTATCGCTTTAAAATGCTAGTATATCGAGATTGCAGCGCCAACTTTGGTGCTGATTTGGATAATCCTGCGCCTATTGCTGTTTATCAGTGTGGTATTAATCGCTCTTGTGGTGAATTTACCCAACTCAATGCTTTTCGGTCATTTACTACGCCTCTAAGAAATGCACGTCGAGTGAGTCCACCCAATTTTCCATGCCTTATTTTACCGCCAAATATTTGTGTGGAAGAAGGTACCTACGAGTTTGAACTGACTTTGCCTATTTCTGACGAAAGCTATCACGTTATTTATCAAAGATGTTGCCGCAATGAAACCATTAGTAATATTGTCGCACCAGGCGAAGTAGGCGGAACTTATGCCGTAGAAATTACACCTAAGGCACAACGCTTATGCAACAATTCCCCTACTTTCAATCAATTTCCACCAACAGTTATTTGCATAGACCAACCGCTAAATTTTGACCATTCTGCCACCGATGTGGACGGTGATAGTTTAGTTTATTTCTTTTGCTCACCACTCTTAGGAGGTGGACGAGTAGGAACGGTAGAAAATCCAGGTAATCAAAGAGCTTGTAACGGAGTTACACCTACCCCACCGTGTGCACCACCACATGGTACAGTTCAGTTTATAGCGCCTATTTATAGCTTTCAAACACCTTTGGCAGGCGCACCACAAGAAGCTGTCAACCCTCTTACAGGACTTATCACAGGTACCCCTAACAAACTAGGGCAATATGTGGTAGGTGTTTGTGTGAGTGAATATAGAGATAATGAACTACTGAGTACTGTGCAGCGCGACTTTCAATTCAATATTGCTAATTGTTCGCCTACCGTCGTAGCAGATATTGAAAAGGACTCTATCATTAATGGGCAGCAATTTTTATTAACTTCTTGCGGGAACAATACCATTAACTTTATTAACCAAAGTTTTCAACGACAATTTGTCAATAATTTTTTCTGGGAATTTAACATTAATGGGCAAGCACAAACCTTTACCACTTGGGATGCTACTGTCACTTTCCCTGATACAGGCAGGTATGTTGGCGTACTCGTCCTAAATCCAAACACTGAATGTGGCGATACTGCAAATATCTTTGTCAATATTTTCCCCCAAATTGAAGCAGATTTTGAATTTCAATACGATACTTGCGTAGCAGGACCCGTTCAATTTACGGATTTGTCTCAATCAGGTGCAGGAGCTATCACCAACTGGGAATGGAACTTGGGCGACCGCAACAATAGCCGAATCCGCAATCCAAGACATCGCTATAACGACGCTGGTAATTTTCCAGTAACACTCGTTGTTACTGATATTAACCGATGTAAGGATGATGTCACCAAAAACGTACCTTATTTCCCCATTCCGCCTTTATTAGTTATTTCGCCAAGTGAT
>CALDYY010000114.1 GCA_937944245.1 uncultured Saprospiraceae bacterium
ACTGTAAATCCTTCGGGAACGTTAGTAGAATCTATCTCTATAATGGATATTGACCTTGGCAGCACAGATAATTGCGCCATTGATACTATGTTCTTGACACCTTCTGTCTTTGATTGTCAATTTTCGGGTAGAGATTTGGTAGATGTTACTTTAACAGTGATAGATAAATCTGGAAATAGTGCAACTTGCCAAGCGCCTATTCGCATCATCACAGAATCCCCAAAACCTTCTTTTTTTATTCCACCTTGTGGCACAGATACTTTGTTCTTGTTTGCTAACCCTCCTGCTGCTATTGGCAATAACATTTACACCTATCGCTGGTCAGGACCCAATGGCTTTGCCTCCAACCTAGCCAATCCCATACTAACTAATGTTAGAGAGCGAAATGCAGGGTCTTACCAAGTTACTATTACTGGTTTAACAGGTTGCACGGCAACAGGTATTGTAGAAGTAGCCGTTACAGGTGTGCTTGCTACGCCCGAGATTTCTGTTCCAGAATCTGTATGCTTTGGGGAGCAAGTAAGACTGAGCAGCACCACCACGCCACAAGGGCAAAATGTGAGTTATAAATGGTACGAAGGAACGATTGATAATAATACGCTTTTAGGAATCTCCACCACTCCGTCCCTGATGCTAGATGCCCTACCCACAGGAATATACAACTACTTTTTGATTGTTGAACTTAACGGGTGTGTGTCTGCTGCTTCAATCGTGAAGACGCTACAAGTAATTGAAGCACCCACTGCAATTATTGCGAATGCCAATCCAGAACCAATTTGTGAAGGAGAGCCTATCAAGTTAGAAACTTTTGTTTCGGGTACTGATTTGACATACCAATGGACTGGACCGAATGGATTTATGTCCACAGCTCAAAATCCAGCCATTATTCAGAACACGACCATAAACAATGCTGGAATTTATCGCTTAATCATCCAAAGAGGAAATTGTGTTTCTGAACCAGCTACAACCGTAATTGCTATTCGTAATAAACCTCAAACGCCAATACTCTCATATGGTGGAGCCGTCTGTGAAGGAGGGGAAATCACATTGCGAACAAACGTAGGAAATGCAAACGCTTATTATTGGCAAACACCTAATCAATCAGAGCAAGTTACCGTTGAAAACGCTTTAACGCTTAGAAATGTCAATCCTCAATTAGCTGGTAATTGGCGAGTTTATGTAACCAATGGAGGATGTCGCTCTAATTTATCAGAACCCTTAAATGTAGTCGTCAATCCAAATCCAAATCTAGTTATTGCTGCCAATAATGTTTGCGAAAATAGTACGATACGATTAACGGCATCGCCAATTTTAGATGGTGCTTTATATGAATGGACTGGTCCTAATGGCTACTCCGCAGTGGGGATAACGCCCACAATTGAAAATACAAGTGCCGCCAATGCAGGAACCTATTTTTGTCGAATTACAACACAAGAAGGTTGTACCAATACAAGTAGCACCGTTATTGAGATTGCTCCTAGCATACGCATCACAGGCATCAGTAACAGTGGCGGAGGAGAATGCTTGACTAGCCCTAAAGATGTTCGATTGGCGGTGGCAGTCTTTCCATTAGATAATGGTACTTATCGTTATTTGTGGGAGGGGCCAGATGGTTTTATTTCCACTGATAGTTTACCAATTATCCCGAATGCCACCGTGCGCAATAGCGGTAACTACACCGTAGTAGTAACAAATGCTTCAGGATGTAGCTCTGAGAGACGAACCACGACCGTTTCTTTGAAAAGCGCACCCGAAACCCCAGCTACACCTCGATTAAGCGACATCACTCGCCCGCCTTTCTGTGAAGGAAACAACATCACGTTAGAAACCACCCCTTACATGGGTACAGAAGTAGAATACAAATGGCTTACGCCAAGAGGTACTCGAACAACCACAGTACCAACATTGAACATTCAATCATCCACTATTAACGATGATGGTGAATATGCTGTCATTGTAAGTGTAGATGGCTGTGAATCAAGACAATCAGGAGTTTCACCAATAAGGGTTGGTGCAAAGCCTCAAATTTCTGCTTCTAGCAATAGCCCCATTTGCGAAGGAACATCTCTTCGATTGGAGACAGATTTTATTCCAAATGCCACCTATCGTTGGGAAGGTCCTTCAGGGTTAACTGCTTCGGGTGCTAACCCTGTCTTTCAGATGGTAACACCTGATATTCACAACGGAACTTATCGAGTACTAGCCATTGTTAATGGTTGCCCTTCTGAGCAAGTTGCCGTTGAGGTAGTTGTGGATAACATTCCAAACTTACCTATTGCATTGAGCAATGGACCAATTTGCACAGGCGAAGATGGGGCAGTGCTTCGATTGGCGGTAGCAGCAATTAATGCTACATCTGGAGCAAATTATATTTGGTATAATAGCAATTTAGAACCCATTAGCGCGCCCATTAGTAATCTTGTTTTTAACATCACGGATTTCAGCCCTTACCCAGAAGGTAGAAATAGCTTCTTTGTAGAAGCCCGGCTGAAAGGTTGTACTTCAGGCATTTCTTCGCCAACCAATGTCATTCTCAATAAAATACCTCAAAATAGAGCCTTTGCTGGTGAAGATATTGCCGTGTGCCAAGCACAATCCATTCGATTGGAAGCAACACCACCTTCGGTAGGTACAGGCAAATGGACACAAACGAGTGGCGATCCCACGGGAATTGTTATCTCCAATCCCGATGACCCTAGAACCACTGTTTCTGGTCTAAAAGGTTCTGGAAGCTACACTTTTCGATGGACATTGAGCAATGGCGCTTGCATGAACTATTCTTCCGACGAGGTTGCCGTATTCCTAAACTTGGATGAGGCAGCCGATGCTGGCGAAATGATAGATACTTGTTCTGTGGGTTCATTATTACTCAATGCAAAGCGCCCTGCCATCGGTAGCGGCTTCTGGACGCAATCTACGATACAATCTGCTTTAGGCGTAAGGATAGAAGAACCCAATAACCCTAATTCTCGTATTTCTGGCTTGCAGCCTGGCAATCAATATATTTTTACTTGGAACATTTCAGGCAGCACTTGTGGCGTTACCACAGATGACTTAATCGTCATTGTTTCTAATGGTTTTGCTTTTGCTGGAGATGATTTTAATGATTGTGGCAATGGATGTACTTCACTTAATGCTGCTGCACCACCTACTGATTTTGGTCGTTGGTCAAGCCCTAATCCTAACATTAGATTCAATTCTACTAGCAATCCTAAAACAGAAGTTTGTGGATTGAATATAGGTCGAAATACGCTAATTTGGACGGTGGACAATGCCGTTTGTGGAGACAAATCAAGAGACACCGTAATTGTGAATTATCAACCTTTAGCTTTAGCACAGCCAGATACGATTATTGTTCCTTTTGGTGGACGTGAAGATTTTAATGTTACCGCCAATGATAATTTTGTTAACGAAGCCTTTTCCATCCGAATCGTTAATCCTCCTATGGAAGGAGCAGCAGAATCACTTGGCAGCGGTATTGTTCGCTACCAAGCACCAGCTTTGTTCTCGGGTACAGATGCGTTCACTTACGAAATTTGTACAGTTGGTTGCGATTGTTCCGAAGCGTTAGTATTGGTCAGAATAGGAGCAGATGCTGCTTGCAAAGTACCTTCTGTCATTACACCAAATAACGATGGTATTAATGACACTTTTGTTATTCCATGTTTGATAGATGCGGTTAAATTCCCAAACAACGAAGTCATCATTTATAATGGATGGGGCGACGAGGTATTCAGAACGAAAAGCTATAAAAACAATTGGCAAGGCACATACAACGGGGAAGACTTACCTAATGGTTCTTATTTCTATGTCATCAATTTTGGCGATGGCAGCAAACCTATTACAGGATTTTTAGTCATACAGCGATAACATACAAGCTAATTTTTAAGATTTCAATGCTTAAAGCTATGCAACATAAACCGATTTACATTTTTCTTTTCTTTTGCTTGAATACTGCCTTATTTGCGCAACAAGACGAGCAGTACACCCAATTTATGTTTAATAAATTGCGCTATAATCCTGCCTATGCGGGTACTCAGGAGAGTCCCTCCATCACAGCCATTGCACGCAAACAATGGATTGGATTAGATGGTGCACCTCAATCGCAGGCACTAACTTTTGATTTACCGTTATTGAATAATAGAGTTGGCGTTGGGGGGAATATTTATAGAAACACGGTTGCCGTCACAGAAAAAATAACGTTTGATGGTAGCTATTCCTATCGCGTGCCACTGGGGACAGGCATAATGGGTATGGGCATACAAGCCTCTTTACGTTTTATGAGTGTTGATTTTAGTCGCTTGGAAGGAACGCAACCTATTAGTATTGATGGTGCAATTCCCGCTAATTATCAAAGCAAATTCGTACCTAATTTTGGATTAGGCTTTTATTATCATACACAGCAGTTTTATTTAGGTTTTTCCTTACCTCGTTTTCTAAAGACCAACATTGACCTAGCAGACGACGATGGCATTATCTCTAGAGAAGTACAGCATTATTATTTGATGTCAGGTATGATGTTTGGTGATGGCGATTTTAAATTTCTACCTCAATTTTTGGTAAAGTACACACAAAGCGCACCACTAGATGCTGATGTTAATTTGAGCTTTATTTTTTTGGATAAGATTACCATTGGTGGTACTTATCGTATTGGTGGCGCGCGCGCTAATCCAATAGGTTCGTCGGCTAGCGGCTTGTTTTCAATGCAAGTGAATGACAATATTTTGCTTGGTTTGTCTTATGATGTTACTTTGACGGAACTTAGAAACTATCAAGATGGCAGCGTTGAATTGATACTGCGCTACCATTTCGGAGAGGGCAAAAGTAAAATAGTTCCTAATAGGGAGTACATCAACCCAAGGCACTTTTGATGAAGGTTTTGAAATTTGGATGTGATTGTTTGATAGCAAAAAATAAAATATTACACTGCTTCGCAAAATAAATACTTATGCTACCCATTCGTTTTATTAATATCCTCTTGCTGCTACTGTTATGCTACCCAATCATGGCGCAAACCAACAGTAACTTAGAAGAATGGCGACGATCAGTAGTAGTGATGAATTTAGCGCAAATCAATTCTGAAAAAGATGACTACGCCCCTGCCTTTTACAGAAGTGGTATTGTTTATCCTTCCAGCAGAAAGAAAAATGGACCAATTGATAAGGTGACGGGTGATACCTACCACGACCTCTATTTTGCACCTCTTTTATCGGATGGCGTTCGCGCTAAAGCGAGTAGTTTCTCTCTCATTCTCAATTCTCCATTTCACGAGGGACCAGTGACTTTTGATAGAGATTATCAAACCATTTACTTTTCAAGAAGTAGTGATAAACAACGCAATAAGGTACATGTAAAAATCTACGAAGCCACAAAAGGAGCAAGCGAATGGGAAAACGTTAAGGAATTACCCTTTAATAACGATGGCTTTAGCTGTATGCACCCTACGCTATCGCCTGCTGGGGATAGGCTATTTTTTGCTTCGGATATGCCCGGAGGCTTTGGAGAAACGGATATTTATATGGTTGAAAAAATTAATAATCAATGGTCTAGACCTATCAACTTAGGACCTGAAGTAAACACCAAAGGCAAAGAGGCTTTTCCTTTTATTCACGATAGTGGCGTACTATTTTTTGCCTCTACTGGGCATCCTGGATATGGTAATTACGATATTTTTATGATAAATCTAGCTGACCCCAACGAGGAAATAATCAATCTTGGCAGTCCTTTTAATTCACCAAATGACGATTTTGGTTTCATTCTCGACCCAATGAGCGAAAGTGGCTATTTTACCTCCAACCGCCCTGGCGGCATCGGGGGAGATGATATTTATTCGTTTCGCGCTTTGAATGGGCTTAAAAATATGTCCAACACTTTCAGCCTTCGCTCTACTGTCCAGATTATCAATGAATTGAGTAATGCACCTGTTCCATTGGCGGACGTTCGCATTTTTGAGAAAGAAGGCAATCAATATAGTGAAGATATTTACAATTACATCTATGTGCAAGATATGCAACAGCCCAGCAGAAAAATGCTACAAAAAGTGCTTAAAGATGAAAAAGAGATACAACAAATCCCTGTGAGAACAGACCGACGTGGCGAGTTGATTCAAAATTTTAAGTCAGAAAAAGAATATTTAATCCTGATTTCAAAATCAGGCTTTACTACAAAAGAATATGTTTACTCCACAAAAGGTAAAATTGCCCCTGAACGCCTAGTCATTCCGATAGAACCTATCACTTGTTTCGATTTGAGTGGCATGGTTTATTCGCCCAGTCAACAACGCATTCCTTATGCGGAGGTACGCCTACGCAATGAATGCACAGGTAGAGAAGAAGCACTTACGACTAACCACATTGGCGAATTTGTTTTTTGCTTAGAGCAGGGTTGTGATTTTTCGGTGAAAGCTAGTGCTAGTGGTTTTTCACCTTATCTTAGTGAAATTTCCACTAAAGGCATTCGCGGCACACGCTCTATGAATATGGAAATTATGCTACAACCTCAAAGGACAAATATTATGAATATGCCTATTGAAACTGGCTCGACAGCGATATTAGAGAATATTTACTACGATTTAGCGTCATATGATATAAAACCAGAAGCAGCAAAGGAACTCGACCAGCTCTTCGTTTTAATGAATAAATATCCTTCAATAAAAATTGAGTTGATTGCACATACTGATTCCAGAGGCGATGCTTTTTCCAACATGGAATTATCGCAAAAAAGAGCACAGGCAGCGCAGCAATACCTCATTAATAAAGGCATTGCCCACCATCGAATTAAGACTTACGGTTTTGGTGAATCCAGAATACGCAACCACTGTGTGGACGGCGTGAACTGCACAGAAGCAGAACATGAGTTCAACAGAAGAACAGAAGTGAAAATTATTGAAGTAAGTCCTCAAGATAAACTCAGAATAGACAATAATCGGTAACTTCGTATTCAATTTTTTACATTAACGAAAAGTATATGCAATTCATATCAGAAGATATTATCGAAGCAGTGGTAGAAGCATTGGAGGAAAGCGAAGAAACGCCTGAAATGCAAATCGAACAGTTGGAAAAAGAACAGCCAATGTTGTTGGCATATTTAGCTAACGAACAATTCGATACGCTAACGGAAGAAGAACGCTCCTATTTATTTTATCTCACTTGGGTGATGTACCAATCCGCCAAAAGCTCGGAGCAAGTAAAAGTGCTGCCAATGATAACGGAAGATGCCTTGGGAGAGGCAGAGGAAGCCAACTGGGAAACTTATTTAGACAATACTTCAAAAGATTTTCGCCGACGTCTAGATCCCTTCTTTGAAGCAACAGAACAGGAAGATTTATTGGCTTTTTTAGAGGATGCTTTAATTGACGATGACGACGCCACTATTACAGAAGTAGGCAGGGATTTACTTTTTATAGGACTAAAAACCGTTATGGATTGCATTGTTGACAATTAGATGTGCTGTTTCTTATCATTTTTCAGTTCATTTCGTGGAGATTATTGTAATTTTGGCTTTTTAGTAGTTTGATGGAAATAAAGTAGAGGTTTTAGCATAATGAAAACGAAGACGTTAAGGAAAGATAAAATAAATGTCATCACTATGGGATGTTCTAAGAATCTGGTGGATTCTGAAAACATGATTACCCAGTTGCGTGCCAATGATTACCAAGTAGCCCACGAGGACAATAAAGATGCTAATATCATCATCATTAACACTTGCGGATTTATAGATTTGGCAAAGGAGGAATCTGTAAACGCTATTTTGGAAAATGCTGCTCGAAAGACAAAAGGCGAAATTGATAAACTATATGTAACTGGTTGCCTTTCAGAGCGATATAAAAAAGATTTGGAGCGTGAAATTCCAGAAGTAGATGCCTATTTTGGCACTTTAGAATTGCCAGGATTGCTTGCCAAACTAAATGCAGATTACAAGCATGAACTCATTGGCGAGCGCATCATCACTACGCCACAGCATTATGCTTACCTAAAAATATCAGAAGGTTGCAACAGAACTTGCTCTTTCTGCGCCATTCCATTGATGCGCGGGCAACATGTTTCTAAGACCATTGAGCAACTTGTGTTAGAGGCAAAAAACCTAGCAAAACACGGCGTTAAAGAATTAATGCTCATTGCTCAAGAACTAACTTACTACGGATTAGATGTTTACAAAAAAAGAGCCTTGCCAGAATTACTTCATGCTTTGGCTGATGTAGAGGGTATTGATTGGATTCGCTTACATTATGCCTATCCTAGCAAATTTCCAAGAGAAGTATTTGATGTAATCGCTGAGCGACCTGAAATTTGCAACTATTTGGATATGCCCTTGCAACACGCCAGCGATAGCGTGCTGGAGCGCATGAGAAGGCAAATTACCCAACGCGAAACCAGAGATTTGATTGAACATGCTAGAAAAGTGATTCCCAATATAACCTTGAGAACAACAATGCTGGTTGGTTTTCCGGGCGAAACAGACCAAGAATTTCAAGAATTACTTGACTTTGTAGAGGATATGCAATTTGAACGAGTAGGCGTTTTTCAATATTCACACGAGGAAGATACTAGGGCTTACGAATGGCAAGACGATGTACCAGCAGAAGTGAAAATGGAGCGTGCTAATGAGTTGATGGCACTTCAACAAGGGATTTCTTACGAAAAAAATCAGTCAAAAATTGGTCAAAATTTAAAAGTGCTTTTCGACCGAAAAGAGGGGGGCTATTTCTATGGACGTACCGAAGGTGATTCGCCCGAAGTGGACAATGAAGTCTTAGTGGATGCCAAAACCAACTATGTTCGCTTAGGCGACTTTGCACAAGTGCTGATAACCGATGCCAGTGAATACGACCTTTATGGAAAAGTCATGGGCAGTGAACAATCTTAGTGCTATCGCATTGTATAAGTATGACAAAAATGGATATTTATTTTAATAGGTTTGCCAGCCCTTATTTTCAGGCTGGTTTATTGTTGATATTAAGTGCAACTATTACTTTATTAGCAAAAATAGCGGAATGGAGTCAACTTCTAAAAGTTAATCCAAATTTTCCTTGGTTAAGTGCCGCTTCTTTCATGTTGATGTTTGCTATCTTTAATAGTATTTCTTCCATCGCTGCCAAAGATGGGGGTAAATATTGGAGTCAATCCATTATGAGTTTTATGGGTTTGGCGGCTGGTGCTGGCTTTCTTGCTTATCTTTTTTCTTCGCGCTCCATCTGGGAGGCAGGTTCTTATAGTTGGATTTATATTGTGCTTGCTTTTGGTTACTTGGTATTTCTAGGCATTATTGGAATGATGAAAAATATTGTTGAATTTGCGCAACGCGAAGAATGGACGCAACCGCGCATTCGGCACAAAAACGATCAAAAACGCTCTAAGTAATCTTCATAAAAGCGTTTCCAGACAGTAAACTACGCAAAAAAAAATTGAGGTTTTCAATAAGGAATGGACATGAAATAAAATAATACGCTATATTTGAAAACATAAGTATGTTTTTGACATCGTTTTAATATGAAACATCCAATAATTTACTACTTACTGATCTCTTTGATTGCAATGAGTTGTAGGGATAAAGTGCAAAACGATGAAACAGCTATGTTTCAGTTGCTTACACCAAAGCAAACCAATATTCGATTTGTCAATCAACTTGTTTCTACAGAAGAATTTAACACTTATACCTTTCGCAATTTCTACAATGGTGCTGGTGTAGCACTCGGAGACATCAACAACGATGGTTTAATTGATATTTATTTCGCAGGCAATTCTGTTGATAACAAACTTTATCTGAACAAAGGCAATTTTCAATTTGAAGACATTACGACCAAAGCAGGGGTAGCTTGCGCTGGCGTTTGGTCAACAGGAGTTAGTATGGCAGACATCAACGGGGATGGCTGGCTCGATATTTACGTTTGCAAATCAGGACCACCCGGTGGAATGAATCGCTATAACGAACTGTTTATCAATAACCAAGATGGCACTTTTTCCGAGCAAGCCAAAACTTGGGGCATTGCCGATGAAGGACTTTCTGTACATGCTGTTTTCTTTGACTACGATAAAGATGGCGACTTAGATTGTTATTTGCTCAATAATTCATTGCGTTCCATTGGTACGGGTAGCGATTTAGATAAAATCAATCGCTCCGTGCGCGACCCACAAGGAGGAAACAAACTCTATCGAAATGACGGCAATCGTTTTACAGATGTGAGTGAGCCAGCAGGCATTTATGGAAGTGCCATTGGATTTGGCTTAGGCGTTACTATTGGCGACATCAATAGCGATGGCTGGCAAGATATTTATGTTTCCAACGACTTCTTTGAAAAAGATTACCTGTACATCAATCAACAGGATGGCACCTTTAAGGAAGATTTAGAAAACTGGATGCGAGAAATTAGTATGGGGTCAATGGGTGCAGATATGGCAGACCTCAATAACGATGGATTGCCAGAAATATTCGTTACTGAAATGTTGCCTGCCACCAATGACCGTTACAAAACCAAAGCCCAATTTGAAAATTGGGACACTTATCAACGAAAGGTAGCAAGTGGCTACTATCATCAATTTGGTAGAAACGTATTACAACTTAACAATGGCGACGGTACGTTTAGCGAAATTGGACGATTGACCAATACACATGCCACCGACTGGAGTTGGGGCGCATTAATTTTCGATATGGATAGCGATGGGAAAAAAGATATTTTCATTGCTAACGGCATTTACAAAGATTTACTCGACCAAGATTATGTTAATTTTTACTCCAATCCTGATCGCGTGCGCGAAATTATCCAGAAAGAGCAACAAGCAGTACTCAAACTCATTGATGCCATGCCATCACAAGCACTAGCCAATTATGCCTTTCAAAACGAGGGTGATTTAGTATTTACCAATCAAGCAGAAGCATGGGGTTTATCGCAACCTAGCTTCTCGAACGGTGCTGCTTATGCTGATTTAGATAACGATGGCGACCTTGATTTAGTCATCAACAATGTGAATATGCCCCCATTTATTTACAACAATCTGACTAAAGAACAAACTGGGCATCAAAGCCTTTCCATAACATTGCAAGGGGAGGGAAAAAATACATTTGGTTTGGGTGCACAAGTTTTCCTGCATTCAGGCAATCAAGTTTTTTACCAAGAGCAGGCACCTATGCGTGGATTTCAGTCTTGCGTTGACCACCGCTTGCACTTTGGATTAGGCGATTTAAAGCGAATGGATTCTTTAGTCGTGCTTTGGAATGGAGGCAAGAAAACGATACTGACAGAGGTGGCGACCAACCAACTACTGACTATCAGAGAAAATGAAGCAATACCACAAATACATAGCAAAGTTACTGTGGGAGATACTCCAATTTTCACAGCACTAGTAGAAGTTAGCAAACTTTTCAAACATGAAGAAAACAACTTTTCTGACTTCAATCGCGACCGTTTACTTTTCCAGATGCTTTCCGCCGAAGGACCTAAAATTGCTGTTGGCGACGTTAATGGTGATGGATTGGACGATTTCTACATCGGCGGAGCGAAAGACCAAAGTGGAGCATTGTTTGTGCAACTGAAAAATGGTAATTTCAAAGCTACCAACCAAGCACTTTTTGAGCAAGATAAAATTTCTGAAGATACAGATGCCCTATTTTTTGACGCAGACAGCGACGGCGATTTAGACCTTTATGTAGCCAGTGGCGGCAGTGAATTTCCCGAAAGTGCCTCAGCGCTAATTGATAGGCTTTATTTTAATGATGGCAAAGGCAGTTTCAAGAAATCAAATCAAATATTACCTGCTGGTCGCTTTGAAAGCACTGCTTGCGTAAAATCTGCTGATTTTGATAGCGACGGCGACCTAGACTTATTTGTTGGCATTCGATTGCGTCCGTTCCTTTATGGCGTACCCAACAATGGTTACTTGCTAGAAAACGATGGCAAAGGCAATTTCACTAATCGCACAAAACAATTAGCTCCTGAGCTAGAAAATTTGGGATTAATTACAGATGCTGCTTGGCTGGATGCCAATGGCGATGGCACTTTAGATTTAATAGTGGCTGGCGAATGGATGCCACTCACGCTACTATCCAATCAAAATGGTACTTTTCGTAAACAGGCAAATGCTTTTGGCGAAACCGCGATGAACGGATTTTGGAATTGTCTTAAAGTTGCTGATTTGAATAATGATGGTCAGCTAGATTTAGTGGTGGGCAATCATGGCTTAAATAGCCGATTGAAAGCTAGTTCAACATATCCTATTCGATTATACATCAATGATTTTGACCAAAATGGAACGGTAGAGCAAGTCCTAACCCAATATGAAAAAGAGATTGCTTACCCATTGGTGCTGCGTAATGATTTGCTTGCTCAACTTCCAGAACTCAAGAAAAAATACCTCAAATTTGAGCAATACCAAGCTCAAACTATGGAAGATATGTTTACTATTCAACAACTAGAAAAGTCTATCCAACTCAGCATACATGAACTACGAACTATGGTGTTTTTTAACCAAAAAGGTAGTTTCACGCCTAAGCTCTTGCCTATACAAGCACAATTTTCGCCTAACTACGGAATAGAAATTGCCGACTTTGACGGCGATGGACATTTAGATATTTTGCTAGGTGGCAACTTCTATCGCTCCAAACCTGAGTTAGGCATTTATGATGCCAGCTATGGTGTTTTCTTAAAAGGCAACAGCAAAGGCGATTTTCACGCGTTACCTAATTCAAAATCGGGATTGCTAGTAAAAGGAGAAATACGAGATTTTGCTATTTTAGACAATAAAAAACTATTAGTGGCAAGAAATAACGATACCTTATTAGGATTTTCCTATTCATCCGACAAAATCAAAAAAGTCAATTAATCCTAATTTTGAATTAATTGTTCTTACACCAAACAATCAGTAAACTAAATTTTTAACGAAAACAGTGCTAAAAAAGAAAGATGAATCAGTTGATAAAATTATGGATACTTGGAATCACTATTCTTGTCATGGTACAAAGTTGCCAAATACCCTCTGAATACGATAAAATGGTAGCCACAGAGTTGGCAAAAGGCATTCGGCAAGATAGCCTTTTCTTGGGCATTCATTTGGGGATGACTTCCAAAGATTTCTTCACCCATTGCTGGGAACTCAACAAACAGGAAATGATTAAGCAAGGTATGGGCAACATCAGTGTGGAATACGATGTCTCTCACTTGCTACGACATGAAGGCAAAATGAATTTTTATCCTACTTTTTATGAAGATAAAATTGTTGAAATGCCCGTGCATTACAAGTACGATGCTTTCGCGTGGACAAATGAGTACAGTGTAGATACCTTGTTAGTTGACGTATTGAAAATAATAGAAACTACCTATGGACCGCTCACCAAATTTGAGCATCCTGAAAAAGGTACTGTCTATGTGCGAGTGGACGGTAATCGTAGAATTCGAGTATTTAAAAATCTACTTCAAGATAAAGTCAGTGTTTTCTTTACCGATTTAACGATTGAGCCAGAAAAATATGACCTTCGACTAATGAAAAATCAACAATAGACTTCTTTCGAGAGCCCTTTAGCCTTTCTTTTTTTTTATTCAGACGGAAATTAAAAAGGACTTAAGGTGGAGTTGAGGAGAAAAATTACTTTCGCAAGAAGTCTATTAAATAACAAACATACTGTAAACAAATCATTACAACTATGAAAATCATTTGTATCGGACGAAATTACCGCGAACACGCTAAAGAACTAAACAACCCTATTCCAACAGAGCCGATGGTCTTTATGAAGCCCTCTTCTGCGCTATTGTTGGACAACAAACCTTTTTATCATCCCGAATTTTCTAAAAATATTCACTACGAACTAGAAATTGTACTAAAAATAAGCAAAAATGGAAGACATATTCAGCCAGAATTTGCTCATAAGTATGTTGACCAAGTGGCTTTAGGCATTGACTTTACTGCAAGAGATTTACAAGAAAAATGCAAAAAAAATGGTCACCCTTGGGAGATTGCTAAAGGTTTTGATGGCTCGGCGGTGCTTAGTCCCTTTGTGCCCATTCAGGATATTCAAAACATAGACAACATCGAGTTTTACTTAGAGAAAAATGGAACTCGTGTACAACATGGCTTCACCAAAGACCTCATTTTTTCTTTCACCGATTTGATTGTTTATGTTTCTCAATTCTTTACGCTCAATCAAGGAGACATCATCTACACAGGTACACCAGAAGGCGTTGGTCCAGTTGCCATAGGCGATGTACTAAACGGCTATTTGGTTACTCAGCGTGGTGCAGCGCATTTGTTAAGTTGCGAGGTAAAGTAGGATTAATTTGCCATATTTTCTTAGCTATGGCAAATTACCCATTTCAATTCCACTGCTCAAAAAAACTGGCATCCAAACTTGGTACTATCTTCAGCGCATTTTTGAAATAAATCTTTTTCAAAACCTCATCGGGGAGGTCTAATCCATACATTCGCCAAAAGGCGTGATAGCGTTTGTAGTATGGAAAATACTCATCGGCGGTTTCTAACACTCGAAAGTATGTGAGAAACTCCTCAGGAGCATAGGCATCTTTGCCGAAAAGCACGCGATCTTGATATTTTTCTAAGAACAAATTTGCCATGCGCGGCTGGCGACCTAACTCGGCAATAACAGCACCTATTTCAACATACATATTTGGAATTTCATCCAGCAAACTTGATAATTTAGCTAAATCGCTGGCAAACCAAGCCATATGCGCTGCAATAAAAGTGGTTTTAGGATGTTTGCGAAATAAATCTAATTGTTCATTAATGAGTTGCTCCCAAGGTGCAGGGTCGGTGTCGCTGCGCTTGCGATTGGGACGCAATTTGAGTTCCAACCATCGCTCGTTGTTAGCATCGTGCGGCTCCCAAAATTGCTTAGGGTCAGCGGTATGAATTAAGACAGGAATACCTAATTCGCCACATTTTTTCCAAATGGGATCAAGGCGCACATCATTTACGGCAATCCTCTGACCTTTGCTATCTTTATCGCTCATGCCTTGACTTTTGTAAATTTTCAAGCCTTTTGCACCAATACTGACATCATATTCAATCTGCTTCAACGTATTTTCCAACCAATCCGAAGCATCAATACCACGCCATTCAATGTTAGTGAAGAACGTAATTCGATTAGCGTAGCCCGATTGATTCACATGATCCACCATAGCTTTGAGGGCTTTCCCTCCTCGACCACTCAAATTATTGACGATTGCCATGTTCATGGTGTCCATTTCTCTGATGAGTTTATCTAAATCCTGAGATTCCATGCGCCAATGATGACTATGGATGTCAATGAAGGGAAATTTAGCCTGTGTTGGCTTATGCTCTGGCACGACCAAAGAAGAGGGCGGGTCGTACTCCTCGAAATCCATTGTAGGTGTAGGCTGCTGCGCCGAAAGGCAACTGGTAGAGGCAATGCTCAATAATATCCAAAATAATTGTTTCATGTGTTGAGCTGAATTTTGGAATGAAGGTAAGTCCAAAATATGCTTTTGACAAGTGAGCTAACCAAATAAATTAATAATTTTAGTGTCAAGCACTAAAACAAAGTGCTTGACGAATCTAAAAATCATGTGTTTTTGTGTGTTGACAATGCCATGAAACACCTTACCCCCTTAATGAACTTCATAGGGTTGCTTTGGTTTTTAAGTAATTTTCATGGTGAACGTCTTAGGGGGAAAATTACAAAAAAAATTGATTTTCCGTATTATTTTGACTTTATTGTCTTTGAGCAGGCTAGTACCTTCTTAAATCAATTTGAAATAAAGTGTTTCTAGCTTATTCACGTTTAATGTTTTGAATTACATAATTCCATCCCTTTCCATGTCTTTGATGATGGACAATAGTGCCATTTGAATTTGATTGGCAGTCATGTTCGCTGATGAATCAGCAATCGTACCATTGAGTTTATCATTTTTCAAGCGATTCCAACGCCCTGCTTGCATAATAATAGCATCCTCAAATCGCGTGTTTTGCGACTTTTCGATTAATGCTTCTATTGCTTCATCCACTCTTCCTTCAATCAATAACTTTTTAATAGCTGCAAGGCTTTGCGTAGTAATTGTTGAAACAGTTGTGGGAATTTGGTTTGTTGTAACTGTTGTACTTGTTGTATTTGTCGAGCTATTGCGCAAGGCATTAAATAAATTACCTAACTGACTGGTTACATCTAGCCATGCTTCGTCTCTATCCTGCCAAGTGGTAACGGGTTTTGCATTCTTAGGTACTGCCTGAAAATGATTTAAAGGCAAAAGTTTCAAGTTGCTAGGTCGAATAACGATAGGTACAATCCTCGTTTTCTTTTCATTGTGGCGACTCATCGCTTTTTTTACTTCTACTTCGTCAATGTAACCAGAAGCCATAAAATCAGGGCTAATTAAAAATAAAATTACTTCCGATTGCTCCAAATGATTTTTTATTTCTTGATCCCACTCCTCACCAGGAATAATGGAGCGATCATCCCAAATTTTTACAATATTAGCGCGTTCATAAGGTTTTAAATGGGTACGCAATTCATCTTTGAAGGTCTCGTCTTTATGGGCGTAAGAAATGAAAATACTGACTGGTGTTGACATAGTAAAGGGTTTATGGTCTTAAATTTTAGATAAATAAAAGAAAATTTTGGAAATTTCTATATCGGGCTACTATAAATGATTCATCAAATCACTAAAATCAGATGCGTCCTTGTAAAGCGAATCGCTATAAGTTGTGGCTTGAAATTTTAGTTGATATGGTGTATCATTTCTAAACACAAGTTCAATAGTGATATTTCCAAATTTTTGATTTGTCTTTTTGCCCTCTTCAAAATTAATTCTTGGCTTTAAATAATGTCTTTGGATAGCCTCAACCCAATTTGCTCTGTTGAATACACGTGCATCAGAGATTTGTGTTCGATAATTCAAACTCAATACTCGTTCTTTGAGGTAGTCCATAAAATGAACAGCATCGCGTTTGCTGTATTGAGTTTGATGAAAATGAATAGCAAATCCCTTAGAACTTGGAGTGTTGAGAAAGCTTAGCCCTTCATCAGTATCGTTGGGCAAAACCTTGTGGATAGCATATTGCTGATTTAGCCAATCGCATAGGCGACGACGTACTAAAGTTTCTTTCCAGTAATCATAATCTTTTTGTTCTTCATCCGTTCGGATAATGAGTTCGTGAATGACCGGTTGGTTAGGGGAACTTTCTTCCGCTGCCTTAAAAATATTTTTAATGTATTTCCAAAAATCCGACATGAAACTTGGTTTGCTTTAGAAAGTTAACACACACTCGGAAAGGATGTTTTAAAGCAACGAAATTGAATTTGCTATCGTTTTTTGAATAAGTAAATAAACATTAACTGTGGAAATAGCGCATTATCTCATTATTGGTCTTCTTGTACTTAGTAGTCTTTCAGGGTTGATGATGAGTATTATCCTTTTTGCTTACCCCAAAGGTGTGCGAATGGCAAATGTGAGCTATGCACTGTTGCTATTGACTTTTGGACTGGGATGTGCCGATGTTTTTTTCTTGCGAACACAACTTTTAGGACATTATATTCATGTTTATCATTTGCCATTGTGGTTTACCCTTTCTTTTGGTCCATTGCTTTTTTATGCTGTAAAATTTTCTTTGTTTCCAAGCTATCAGTTCAGGGGCACAGATGCCAAGCATTTGATATTGCCTATTTTACAAACTTTTTCCGTGCTTTATTTTGTGTTGCAACCCAAAAATATACAAATGGAAGTTTGGGACGCTTTTATTCGACCGATTTATGGACCTTTGGAGTACAGTATTTTTTTGATTTCGCTATTCATTTACACCGTACTTTCTTACCGATACATTCGCTATAAAATTGCATTATCTAAAAGAAAAGGTGAACAAACTGCTGTTGAAAATGCAGAAGCCTTGCGAGTGAGCATCAAGTATTTCAGCGTCTTTGCTACGTTGTATAGTTTTTTTGCGGTTATTGATTTTGTGGCTTATCGTTTCTTTTTTGTTAATTTGTATGATGTGCCGGGCTTTACTTTTTTTGGCGATGTTATGTTTTCAGCCATGCTACTTTGGTTAGTAATTCGGGCAAAGGTGTTGCTGCGCAATACAACGCAGGGCGCATTAGCAAAATAAAAAAAGGAAGCCTTCAAAGAAGACTTCCCAAAATCCAATTCAGCTTAAAAAATTATTCTTTCACAAATTGCTTTGTCCAAACGGTGTTATTGTTTTTCAGTTGGAAAACATAAATTCCTGAAGGCAAATGCGCAATATTCATACTTGGTGTTGTTGTTTTACGTGTTTCCACTAAGCGTCCGAGTTGGTCGTAGATGTTTAGGTCAAATTCATTGTATTGTTTACCTTGAATTGTCCAGTTTAGCCATTCCGAAGTAGGGTTAGGGCTGATTTGCAGTTGCATCGCATCAGCAAACAATGTTTTCGTGTTTGATAGAATGGTTCTAATCTTCCAAGTCAAGTCAATATCTGTTTCGCCATCTTCAACTGTAGAAGTGGCAGACTTAACACCCGGCTGATGCTTCAACACTACTCGGAACTCACCTTCAGTTAATGCAACCGATGGAGTCCAATTAGTGGAAAGTCCCAATGGCAAACTATTATCATCAAAATCATTGTAATTCACTTGGTCGTTGCGATTATCTATATTCCCGTCGCCACTTGGGTCAATAAACACACCAAGCGTCCATTGAAAGAAAAACATATGCTCGTCGGCTTCTTCCTCAATTTCTTCGGTAATGTCTTCTTCTTCTAGGTTGTTAAGCAGTTCAATCGTGAGTACATAGGGCTTACCTGCTTCCAGCACAATATCGTCCAGCACTTCCAAATCCAGTACACCTTCACCATCAGGGTCTTGCGCTCTGGCAATGACAGGTTCACCGCCACCTACTGGCGTGAAAGTCAAAATAACATCGGTAATGATTTCTTCTTCATTTTCGCAAGAG
>CALDYY010000115.1 GCA_937944245.1 uncultured Saprospiraceae bacterium
GCCAGAAGATGAGCAGTTTCATCTGAAGTTGATATTAACGTTGAACACAAAATGATTCACTATGAAATTTTTTATTGATACAGCGAGCCTCGCTCAAATCAAAGAAGCAAAGGATTTAGGTATCCTTGACGGCGTAACCACTAATCCATCTTTGATGGCTCAAGAAGGAATCAGTGGGCAAATCAACATCATTAACCATTACAAAGCTATTTGTGATATCGTGGATGGCGATGTAAGTGCAGAAGTGATTAGCACCGATTTCAGAGGAATGGTAGAAGAAGGAAAACGTCTTGCTGACCTAGCGCCTAATATTGTAGTGAAAGTGCCGATGATTAAAGAAGGGATCAAAGCGATTAGCTATTTTACAGAGATTGGTATTCGCACCAACTGTACTCTAGTGTTCTCGGCTGGTCAAGCGATTTTAGCTGCCAAAGCTGGCGCTACTTATCTTTCTCCTTTTATTGGTCGAATTGATGATCTCAACTGGGATGGCATTGGTTTGATCGCTGAAATTGCTGAAATTTATGCGGTTCAAGGTTATGATACTGAAATTCTAGCAGCTTCTATCCGCAACTCTAAGCACATCGTGGATGCTGCCAAAGCGGGAGCTGATGTAATTACAAGTCCACTTGGTCCAATTTTGGCTTTGTTGAACCATCCGTTGACAGATATCGGCTTACAAAAGTTCCTAGCCGACCACGCTAAAGCAGCGCAAAATGCTTAATTGATACCATAGCTATTGTTTATTGAATATTCCGTTGCGTTCAATGAACAATAGCTAATAAATAACAACCAAATTAAAGAAACCATCTCCGATAGCGCACAATTCGTATGCGAATAATTAATCACGGTGTATTGCTTCAAACATTTTCACCTCCATTTTTTACTTTTAAACTTTGTTTCTCATAATTTTCGTTGCCTTTACAGACAACAATCCTTCGGTAGCATCGTATATTGTTAAAAGGTTAATCTCTACTAAAGCAGAGATAAGCAAAATTTTAGTACCTAAAAGATGTTAAAAACAAGCCTAATTCCTATTTGTAGCGTTCTTTTAGTTGTTTGGATTGGTTTTTGTACCTACCTAAACAGGCAGTACTGTATGAATCCGAATAATCCGAATGGAAATATTCTTTCCGATTTGCGCATTATGGACGGTGATGACTTAATTGCAGATGCTCCAGAAAGCATTTCTTACTTTTATGCCAACGACAAGCAGACTATATCTGAGGAAGCAAAAGCGGCTTTGTTAGAAGTTATCACTTACTTAAAAAAGCATCCTGCCAAATTATTGGTGCTTACGGGAAAAGCTACAAATGAAGAAAATAAAATAAGTGAAATCCCAAATCTAGGTAAAATAAGGGCTTACTTTTTGCAAGAAGAATTAATTGAACTTGGTGCTGTTAGCTATCAAATAGCTACGACAGAAATAGTCGAGGATTCGTTGCAAAAAATAAACGGATATACTATAGACGCAATAACATTTTCTTTTCGAGACTATCCTTTGCGCATTGAAGATGGCGATAATTTTATATTAGCATTAAACGACAATATGCGCTTCGCATTTTCTGATTTTTTCCCCACTTATTCTGATGAGGTGAAAGAAGGTTTGCAACGTTTGGCAACTTACCTAAAAAATAATCCTCGAAAGGTGATTTCTTTAGTAGGTTACTATTCTTCTCAAGAAGCCAATGATTCTTCTTTCGACGATTTAGGATTAGCAAGAGCTAACGCTGTGAAAAATATTTTACTAGATTTTGGTGCTTTAGATAGGAACATACTAATTTCTAGTTCTATTTTACCAGTATCAGAAGTATTTGATGCAATTATTATTGGCGGAGTTGAATTTTTATTTTAATATTTTTTTATTGCTAAAGTAACTTAGAAAACGAATATTCTCTATATGGAAACCTTAATGAATAACTGTACGCTTTTCCCCATTCTCTCGGGTGTAGGTGGAGCTTTATTGGGAGGCTTTATCATTTGGGCTTGGCAGCAGTTGCGCCTTCAGAAGCTAATGGATCAATTTCAGACACAAACCAATTTATTAGAATTAACAAAGGGTGAAAAAGATCAGCTTAACAAACGCCATAGAGAATTACAAGAGAAAATGTCTGTTTTCAGAACGAGAGAGTATCAACTTACGGGTGAAGTTACCGAATGGCGCGACAATTTTATTGCTATCGAACATCAGTATAAATCATTGAAAGAACAACTAGTGAATAAAGAGCGTGAATTGGAGGATATTAAATCCTCTATTAGCAATGTCGAAATAGCGCAGGAAAGTAACTTTGACAATCCTCTTGAATATGAAGATGACATTATGGGACAAATGCCAATAATCGTAGAAATACCAGAAGCAGAGAAGGAGAAAGAAGAAGATGACTTTCACGAAGAAGAGGAAGAAGAAGAAGCACTGGAAATAGAGGCTACGGCAAACTCCGACGGTACAACTTCAACGAAAGAAGGCATTATCACATCAGATTCAGAAAAAGAAGAACTTCAAGAATTAGAATACTATCTACTTGAAAAACAGCAATTAGCGCAAAAAATAGAGGAAATAACTAAAGAAAAATTAGAGGAAATTGAACGGTGGGCACAGAAATATCAAGGCTTACAAATTAAACTCTCTGATTTACAACAGCAAATAGACCTATCATCAACTGTAAGTTCTGATTTAGCTACTTTGGAAACTAAATACCAAAGAGCACTAGAAGATTTAGGTGTGGCACAGACACAATATCGTTTGTTGGAACAAGAAAAGTTAAAAATACTACAAGAAAAAGACCGAGCTAGCAGCGATTGGCAAGCTAGATATGAAGAGTTGCAACAACATTATCAAACCATACAAGCAGAGGTAACACAGTTGCAAAACCAGCTTAACGAAACAGCCAAAACAGCCAACGAACAACAAATAACTCTGGCAACGTTAGCACCTCAAGAAGATTGGGAGCAACGCTACAAAAATGTAGTGGCACAATTTATCAATGCAAAAGAAAGAATAAAGGGTTTAGAGATAAACAAAGAAGAGAACGTAGCTAATGCAACAAAAATTGAGGAGATAAAAGCATCCGTAGAAGAAAAAAATCTAACGATTGAACGTTTAGAAGCACAAATCAATGATTTGATAGCATTAGATGCTGAAAAAGAACAAACGCATCAGTTGGCGTTAGAGGTACAAATAGGAATAGTGAATGAAAAACAACAGTTATTAAATGAACTAGAAACAAAAATAATCGCCCAAATATCTGAAAATCAAAATATCGCAGCGGAATTAACGCAAACCAAAACAGCACTACAACTCCTGCAGCAACAGTTTCAAGCCAGTCATCAACATATTGACCAATTAGAATCTTTAAAACATCAATTAGAGATAGAAAAGACTGATTTATCGGCAGATTATCAAAGTTTAGTACAACAATTCCAAGCCAGTCAGCGGCATATTGATGAATTAGAAACAGCACTTAACGATTTAAAAATGGCAGAAGCCAACTGGCAAGCCGCAAAAACACAACTGGAACAAAAGTGGTCTAATCAATACGAGGCAACTATCATTCAATACAATGATGCTATTGACCAGCTTAATGATTTGAAACAAGGTCAACAAGATTTAATCCTAAGCAATCAGCAGAAGGAACAGGCGCGCATTAGGCTTTCAGAGGAGTTGAACGCAACACAGCAAGCATTTAATGCACAGGTAAATGCCAATTCAAAGTTGGAAGAAGAAGTCATTGAATTGCGCGGTCTGTATGAAGAAGCCAGCCAACAATTATCGCACCTTTTACAGGAGAAAAAGACCTTGATAGTAGAAAAAGAAAAGCTAGAAACCCAAGATTATAAGGAACTTTATGAAACATTGTTAGCGCAACAAGAGGCTTATCAAAAATCCATTGACGAATTGGAAGAAGAGTTGTATCGAAATAAAAATGCCTAAGTCAGAAAAATGCTATTACTAAGGACAGAATTACCTGCGCCGAGTTTTCCATTTCGCATTCGGCATGAAGACCAAGTATTGGCAATCGGTTCTTGTTTTGCATCGCATGTAGGCAGTCGCTTGGAGCGGCTAAAATTTAAGTTGCTTATGCAGCCCTGTGGCATTGTTTTCAATCCCGCTTCAATTCATCAAAGTATTCAGCAGTTACTAGAAGGTTATACTTTTTCCGAATATGACTTATTTGAACATCAGGGTTTGTGGCACAGCTATTGGCATCATAGTTCGTTTTCAGGTATGGATAAGCAGCAAGTGCTTAACAACATACAGCAAAAGACAGCAGTAGCTCAAGCATTTTTGGCAAGAACAAATCGCTTAATCCTCACTTTTGGCACAGCGTATGCCTATCATCATCTAGCGCAAAACATTATTGTTGCCAACTGCCATAAACTACCTACCCAAGCATTTCTCAAGAAACGCTTGACCATAGAAGATATTCTAGGCTTGTATGTACCGCTTTTTCAGCTACTTAAAAGCAGAAATCCAGATATAGAAATCATACTAACCGTTAGCCCAATTCGTCATACTAAGGATGGCATCATTGAAAATCAGCGGAGCAAAGCCATATTATTATTAGTTACTGAAGCACTATGCCAACAGTTTGACTTTGTGCATTATTTTCCTGCCTACGAGTACATGATGGACGACCTACGCGATTATCGCTTCTATGCCAACGATTTAGTTCATCCTTCCGACATGGCAATAGAATACGTCTGGCAGCAATTCCAAACTGCTTTTTTCGATACAGCTACCCAACGCCTTAATCAACAGATTGAAAAAATACAAAAAGCCCTTGCCCATCGTCCGCAGCATCCACAGTCTGCTGCTCATCAAGCTTTTCAGCAGAAGCAATTAGCTATAATTGCCAACTTGAAAATAGAATATCCAAATATGAGTTGGGCAACAGAAGAAGCAATGATAAAATAGAATAAAGTATTTTTTTAAATATCTAACTCTATGAGAAGCTAAATCAACTAACTAGTAAAATGTTAGGCAAGCGATTTGCTAGTTCATTTTAATAATTGGATAAGTTATTTTTCGTCGCATAAACCATTAAAAATCAAACTAATTCCCCTTAAACACGTATTTATTTTTATAAATTATAACTTTCTGAATAAACTTGTTATGGCAAAATAAGCCTTCCTAGACTAACGCATATAAAAATAAGCTCAAAAGCAAATTTACCTATTGCTTTTGTCCTAAAAATGACTTACTTTTGTATCAAAAGTAAGTCATTTTATGCATTTACCAGCTTTTCTGTTGAACACATAAAATGATTGTAGTGCTACTAGTTTCTAAAACCTAAAGTCTGCTGCATTATGTTCTTCGTATGCTCTAAAATCTTATTTGCTTTTACGCAACCTATGACCTGGATGTTATTACTATTCGGGGCAAGCTATTCATTAAAGAATAAAGTAATTAGTAAATATTTTTTATTAGGTGCTTTATCAACATCTCTTTTGTTTACTAATCCATTTCTTTATCATCAAATTGCTAGTTCTTGGCAGGTAGATTCCTTGAAACTGAAAGACATTAACGAGCCTTACGATGTAGGCATCGTGCTGGGAGGTTATGCGGGGCATCAGTCTGGTGTGTTTGGGTTGAATGGTGACACTGCCAATCGTTTGACTACAGCATTGGATTTATATTTGAAAGGAAAAATAAAAAAGATATTGCTTACTGGAGGAAGTCCTGGTATCAACGCCACCGAAAATAGTGAGGCACTTATAGTGGCACAATTCCTAATAAGTCTAGGTGTACCAGAAGAAGATATTCTAGTAGAACCTGATTCTAGGAATACAATAGAAAATGCTCGTTTTTCTGCTGGTTTACTCCATGAAAATGAACGTTGCTTACTTATTACTTCTGACCTTCATATGAAGCGCGCTATCAAGTGCTTCGAGCGAACTAATATTCAATTTGAGCCTTTTGCTTCTGATATTATTGCTAAACCAAAACCTTTTTTGAGCTTTGCCTCACATTTACCATCTGCAAAAATACTTTACAAATGGGGAGATTTGACCAAAGAAATTATTGGTCTAATGACCTACAAAATTGTAGAATACGTTTAGCAATCGTCTTATTTATTAGACACCTTGAGATAATACAAAATTACCTCAAGGTGTCTAATTCAATCTACGCCTCTGAATACGCTTCCATTGGCGGACAAGTACACACTAAATTGCGGTCGCCGTAAGCATTATTCACTCTACTAATGGATGCCCAAAACTTGTATCCATCTCGCAAATAAGGCAGAGGATAAGCTGCTTTTTCTCTGGAATATGGCAAATTCCAATCGTCCATAGTTACCACAGCTAAGGTATGAGGTGCATTGTGTAAAACATTATTTTCTACATCTGCTACACCACTTGCAATTTCATCCAACTCATGGCGAATACTGATCATCGCATCACAAAAACGGTCTAATTCATCTTTGCTTTCGCTTTCTGTTGGTTCAATCATGATTGTTCCTGCAACAGGCCAACTCAAAGTCGGTGCATGGAAGCCGTAGTCAATCAATCGTTTAGCGACATCTTCCGCACTGGCAATAGATTTGAACGGTCTCAAATCCAGAATTAACTCATGCGCAGAATGCCCTTTTTCACCTATGAACAATACATTGTAATGTTCTTGCAGCCTTACTCGAATATAGTTAGCATTTAAAATAGCATACTTCGTAGCATCCGTAACACCTTTTTTTCCTAGCATTTTGATATAAGCGTAAGAAATCAAGCAGATACTAGCACTACCAAATGGTGCCGCTGAAACAGCATGAACACCTTGCTCTCCCCCTGTTGGCACAAAAACGTGCTTAGGCAAAAATGGTGCAAGTTTATCGTTGCAGCAAATTGGACCTACTCCTGGGCCACCGCCACCATGAGGAATACTAAATGTTTTATGTAAATTCAAATGGCAAACATCTGCACCAATAATGCCTGGACTAGTTAAACCAACTTGAGCGTTCATATTAGCACCATCCATATAAACCATACCTCCATGCTGGTGAATGACTTGGCAAATATCTTTGATGCCGGTCTCAAAAACGCCATGCGTAGAAGGATAGGTAATCATCAACGCAGAAAGTCTATCAGCATATTTAGCCGCTTTTTCGCTAAGGTCTCGAATATCAATATCACCGCGTTCATCACACTGAATAGAAATTACCTTCATACCTGCCATTACAGCACTTGCAGGGTTTGTACCATGCGCCGATTCTGGAATGAGTGCAACGTCTCTATGTTCTTCACCTCTAGATTGATGATAAGCACGAATAACCAACAAACCTGCATATTCGCCTTGTGCACCTGAGTTGGGCTGTAAAGAACAAGCCGAAAATCCTGTAATTTCACAAAGATATTGAGAAAGTTCATTTAATATTTGGGTGTATCCTTGCACTTGGTCGAGTGGCGCAAATGGATGCACTGCAGAAAACGCATCCCATGTTACAGGAATCAACTGCGTTGCTGCATTTAATTTCATGGTGCATGAACCCAATGGAATCATGGAATGTACTAAGGATAAATCCTTGTTTTCCAGTCGCTTAATATAACGCATCATTTTGGATTCTGTGTGATGCGTATTGAAAACAGGATGTGTCAAATAAGCTGATTCACGCGCTAATGCTTCTGGAATGCGATATTGAGGAATCGAAAGATTTTCTTTGACCACTGAAGCATTTTGACCAAGTGCGCTAGCAAAAATTGCGATTAAACGCTCCAAGTCTTCCGTAGTAATCGTTTCATCCAGCGTTACTTGTACAGTATCTTCCGTATAATAAAAATTTACGCTATGCACTAAGGCTTGCTCTTTGATGCTTTCCTGTGTAACACTATTCGTTCTAATACTCAACGTATCAAAGTAGAAATCATTCATTTGCTTGTACCCCAACGCAATCAAAGCACCTTCCAGAGTCCTTGCATTTTTATGAACACGCTCTGCAATCGCTTTGATACCTTTTGGACCATGCCAAACCGCATACATACTTGCCATAACTGCCAGAAGTGCTTGAGCAGTACAAATATTAGAAGTTGCTTTTTCCCTGCGAATGTGCTGCTCGCGTGTTTGCAGTGCCATACGCAAAGCCCGATTACCTTGCATATCCACAGAAACGCCAATAATTCTGCCCGGAATAATACGCTTAAATTCATCTTTGGTTGCAAAAAACGCAGCGTGAGGACCACCATAACCCATTGGCACACCAAAACGTTGGCTATTGCCGATTACCGCATCTGCACCCCACTCGCCTGGAGGAGTTAATAAGGCTAAACTCAATATATCCGCAGCTACGGTTACATAAGCACCACTGGCTTTTGCTTTTTCTACAAATGGACGTGCATCTTCAATTGCTCCATCTTTATTGGGGTATTGAAGCATTACACCAAACGTTTTTTCGTTAATAGTATAATTCTTCCAATCACCTACGACGACGTTGATACCTAAAGGCAATGCCCTTGTTCTGATAACGTCAATCGTTTGCGAGAAGACTTGATTGGAAATAAAAAACTCATTGTCTGGCTCAGATTTTGCACGTTTGTTTTTTTGCGCATAAAACATTGCCATCGCTTCGGCAGCAGACGTTCCTTCGTCCAAAAGAGAGGCATTAGCAATCGGCAATCCTGTTAAATCTGTTATCATCGTTTGGAAATTGAGCAATGCTTCCAAACGCCCTTGTGCAATTTCCGCTTGATAAGGTGTGTACTGCGTGTACCAACCAGGATTATGAAAAATATTGCGCAAAATTACAGAAGGCGTAACAGTACCATAATAGCCTGCACCAATATAAGACTTAAATGGCTTATTTTGAGCTGCAATCTGCTTTAGTTCTTGTAGATACTCATACTCTGCAATTGCTTCTGGAAGATTCAGTTCGCCCTGCATGCGAATGGCAGGAGGTACTGCCTCATCAATAAGTTGTTCTAAAGAATTTACACCAATAGCTGCAAGCATTTGCTCAGTTTCTGCTTCGCTTGGTCCGATATGCCGATCAACAAATTGATCGTAAAAATTTATTTTGTTCATTCTAAAATGAGGTGTTGTTCAATAATTGTTGAATTTTGCAAAAATAGTGTATTCCTTAACAACCGTTTTAAGAATAAGGTTATGGTTTGTAGAATTTTAGTCAACTTAAAAATAATATGATTGTAGTAACAGGCGCAGCAGGCTTTATTGGCAGTTGTTTGGTGCAAAAATTAAATGAGCAAAATCATCATCAACTTATTTTAGTAGATGAGTTTAGCCATAGTGCAAAAAATAGAAATCTCGATGGAAAACGTTTTACTTTGAAAATACATCGGGATATATTTTTGGCTTGGTTCAGCAAAAATGCTACTACTGTTGATTTTATCTTTCATCTTGGAGCAAGGACGGATACTACTGAAAAAAACAGTCAGATTTTTGATGATCTTAATGTGAATTACTCCAAAGCTATTTGGCATATTTGTTCGGCTTACAACATTCCTTTGGTTTATGCTTCTAGCGCAGCCACCTACGGTTTGGGTGAACTAGGCTATGAGGACGACCACAATATCGTACCCAAACTTGCGCCACTCAATCCCTATGGGGTTTCTAAAAACGACTTTGATAAATGGGTATTGCAGCAAACAGAACAACCACCATATTGGATTGGGCTAAAGTTCTTTAACGTTTATGGACCAAATGAATACCACAAAGGACGAATGGCATCGGTAGTGTTTCATGCTTTTCGTCAAATTCAGGCTACCGGCAGCATGAAGCTGTTTCGCTCGCATAAACCCGATGTGGCAGACGGGCAACAAAGCCGCGACTTTATTTATGTAAAAGATGTGATTGACGTTGGCTATTTCTTTTACAACGCCATTCATCGTGCGGAAAATGGTTTATACAACTTGGGGACTGGGCAGGCAAGACCTTTCCTAGACTTGGTGAAAACTACTTTTGAAGCAATGTCGCTTGCTCCTGATATTTCTTTCATAGACACCCCTGCTGATATTCGAGATACTTATCAATATTTTACGCAAGCTACGATGGATAAACTACTGCAAGCTGGTTATGCAACACCTTTTCATACGCTTGAAGAAGGTGTAAAAGACTATGTGCAACAATATTTAATGAGGAATTTATACTTTTAACGAACCTATTTTTGAAAACAAAACCAACCAACCATGCCTATACCTAACATCAGTGTACCTACATTATTGCTGGATAAACAGCGTTGCTTGCGCAACATTGAGCGCATGGCAAACAAGGCAAAACAGAGCAAATCTATGTTGCGTCCTCATTTTAAAACACCTCAGTCCAATGGCGTAGGGACATGGTTTCGGGATTTTGGTGTGGATAAAATTGCTGTTTCTTCCCTACGCATGGCAAATTATTATGCACAAGGTGGATGGAAGGATATTACCGTAGCTTTCCCGTTTAATATATTGGAAATCAACAGTGTGAATAAACTGGCACAACAGATTCAATTAAACCTTTTGGTGGAATCTGAAGCAACAGTTACTTTTCTAAAATCCAATTTAAAAACACCTGTTGGCATTTTTTTGAAAATTGATGTTGGCTATCATCGAACGGGTATTCCAGTAGAAAATATTCCACAAATTACTGCACTATTGGAACAAATAAAAGAACATCCACTACTGCACTTTAAAGGTTTCCTAGCACACGCTGGGCATACTTATAAAAAGCAAGGTTGGGCAGAAATTGAACCTATCTATCAGCAGCATCGCCAAGCATTGCATCAACTCAAGCAACTATTTTTGTCTGATTTTCCTGATTTAATCCTTTCCTATGGCGATACCCCTTCTTGTAGTTTACTGGATAATTTTTCTGATTTTGATGAAATCCGAGCGGGTAATTTTGTTTTTTATGACCTTTCGCAATACCACATTGGGGCTTGCCAACTGGATGACATTGCGGTAGCCATGGCTTGTCCCGTAGTAGCCTTACATCCTGAACGCAGCGAAATTGTGGTGTATGGTGGCGGAGTTCATTTTTCAAAAGACCGTGCCACACATCCTAACGGTTTTGAATATTACGGTCGCGTGGTAATTTGGGACAAACATACTTGGCAAATTCCTGAAACAGAAAGTTATGTCAAATCGCTTTCGCAAGAACACGGTGTTATCAAAGCAAGCCCAGAATTAATGGCTTCTACTGAAGTGGGGAGCATACTGCTTATTCTGCCCATTCACTCCTGTATGATGGTGGATTTGATGCCACATTATTTGACTTTTGATGGTGAGGAAATTCCAATTTGGGATAAGCGATAAATCCATCTTTCAAGTGCTTTATTGATGCCCCCACTTAAAGTGAAGGCATCAATAAAATAAGCTTGAAGCATTTTTTATCCCCTACCACCAATCAAATAATCTTGATATTGTTTTAGACGTTCCCATTCTGCATTGGCAGCAAGTCGAGCTTGCTCGGGCCAAGTGGTAGGGTCAAGTATGCTAAAAGGTGAACCTTTTGAACGAAGTATGGCACGCAAATGCTCCACATCTGTCCTAGAAAGTTCAATCCAGTTAGTGATGCCATTTTCTTTTAACAATTCCTCTGTTTTCGGTCCTATGCCCTCAATAATTTTTAAATCTCGTGGGTCGTTCGGTAGATTGGTTATTGCATTTTGATTTATCGCTTCTCCTTTTAACTTTTTCTGTAACAAGGCTGCTGCCTGTCCAACCCAATTGTCTTGCTGTATTCTACCAGGGAAAAATTGAATTTGCGCCGTAATGCGTTCAATGTCTTCCGCTGTCCATTGTGCTATGTTATTGTAGGTATAAACACCAATATCATTAAGTTTTTTCTCAATAAATGGTCCGATACCATTGATGAGGGTTAAATCATCTTTATCTATTTTTGGAGATTCCACCACTTCAAGTCTTTCTGAAAGTACACTTTTGTTGCTCGATTGCATTAATATATTTTGGGCATCTAAACTTGAAGCTGCTAGCTCATTACTTTTTGTCGATGCACTTAATATTCCCAGAGAATTTTGTAATCGTTGATTATCTGCTTCCAAACGATTCAGTTTTAGCTCTAAATTGGCAATTTGATTACGTGTTGAGTTATAGAGTTGCTGCAATTCTGCCACGTCTTCATTTTTTTGCGCACTATTGCCTAGCGTTACCGCATTGGTACTGACCTCCTTTAATTGCTTATTTAGGTCGTCGATAGTATCGGCATAGGCTTGGTTAGTAGTTTTTAGTTTCCTGTGCTGGTCTATCACTTCGTTTAAATCTGTTTGCAACTGCTGTCTATCGGCTTCTGTCAATTGAATTTTTGTTTTTGCCTCATCCAATTCAAGCAATAACGTTTTGTAGTTTGCCTCTTTTTTATTCAATTCTTGGTGCATAGCCTCCATTTTGGCTTGTTCCTCTTGGAATGTTGTTTCTTTATCTTTTATCTGTTTTCGCAAGGACTTTATTTTACCACTCCTAGAAAGCCAACCCGCTAGCCATCCCAGCAAAAATGCACCAATCATAATGAGCAATATTGCCAAACTTGCATCGCTAGTAAAAGCAGCAAACAAATTATCTACATTAAAATTTTCCATAACTTATGTTGATTTAATATTGGTCAAAACGTATTTGATTGCTATTCAATAATGAAATTAACGCGTCTATTTTTTTGTCGTCCTTCTGGATTATCCTTTCCATTTCGAGTAGAATTGGGAGCAACTGGGCGACGTTTACCTTCAGTTTTTATTGTAATTGAATTTTTCACACCTAGTTTTTCCAAAAAATATTTCCTAGCATTTTCTGCTCTTTCTAGTCCAAGAGGGTCGTTGTAGGCATCGCTACCAATACTATCTGTGTGTCCAATAATGGTTAAACGCTTTTCTGGATTCAAGGAGAGATAAGTTGCCACAGAATCTGCATAAGCTATAAATTCTGCACCTGGTCGAAAATCCGCTGACTTGTACTCAAAGTTAGCATCAGAATAAGTCATATTGGTAAATGTAAATGCTAATTTATCATAAGCACCCGGCGTGACGAACAATCGGAATTGGAGTGGCGCAGTTAAGTTTTCTTCATTGGCAGCAGCATAGTCAAGCGTAATGCGTTTTTCCTCAATGCCGTTACGCATGAGTAACGAGCGCACTTGGTCGGCGCGCGCAACGCCTAAGTTTTCAAATCTTCCTGAAGCAATACCTTGTTCACTTGGGCGATAAGCTCCAGTGATGGTTAGGTTTTGCTCTGGAGTATTTTTCAAATATTCTGCTACTGCTTGCAAAAAGGCATTATTGTCATTGGTTAATTCAGGCGTAATTTTTGAAGGCTCAAAGAAAAATTCTTCGTAGCCTTGTAAAATAATTCTGTCTTCTTCATCTAGCAACTTCAAAGTAGTTGGTCTTCCTTGCTCATTTTTGCACAAGCCTTTTACCTCGCAGACAAAATACCATCTTGCAAAAACGGCATAAAGCACAAATAATAAAAAAATAAGTAGTACCCTCATTTCGCTAATAGTTAGTTTAAAGTGCCAATTTATAAACGAAAAAGATTATCAAGAAATAAAAGTAAATAGAATAACCATTCTTCGCAAGTAAAAGCACAATGTTTTGTAGATTTGTGTAAATTAAACAAGTCATGCACAGCATAATACGCTTTTTTCATTCGCTATTCTTAACGAATCGCTTCTTTTATGCTTTTAGTGCGTTAGTCGTTTTATTCTTGCTTAGTTTTGCCTTCAAACCATTGTTTTTGTTGGCTTTAGCTATATTAGTGTTGTTGTTAGGTTTAGTCATTATAGATATTTTTATTTTATTTCAGCGAAAAAATATTGTATCAGCATCTAGAAATTTACCTCGATTACTTTCCTTAGGCGCTCCAAATAACATTACCATTCATTTGCAAAATAATACTCATTTATCGCTGAAAACCAGATTAATAGACGAATTACCAGTGCAGTTACAAATCCGAGATTTTGAAAAAAAATTTCAATTACTTCCAAAGGAGAAAAAAACCATAGCCTATACAATTTCACCCACTCAGCGGGGCGAATATTATTTTGGTGCAATTCATCTTTTCCTATCTGCTCAGTTGGGATTTGTGGAAAGACGTGTTTCCGTAGCAGCCGATAGCATGGTACGTGTTTATCCGTCCGTTATTCAAATGAAAACATTGGAATTAAAGGCATTTAACAGAAATGTGAGTGTAGCAGGTATGAAAAAATTGCGCCGCATAGGACATAGTTACGAATTTGACCATATTAAGAATTATGTTAAAGGGGATGATTATCGAAGCATCAACTGGAAAGCCAGCAGCAGAAAAGGTGAATTGATGGTTAATAAATACGAGGACGAGCGAGCGCAAATGGTATATAACCTCATTGATAAAAGCCGCAATATGTATATGCCCTTTGAAGGATTGAGTTTAATTGATTATGCTATAAATGCTACCTTAGCACTGTCAAATATTGTTCTGAAAAAATATGACAGAGCGGGCTTAGTAACGTTTTCTAGTACCATAGGAACGGCTTTGAAGGCAGATAACAAACCCGAGCAATTACATCTTATTTTGGAAACACTTTACAAAGAAAAAGAGCAAGACGTGGAATCAAACTACGAATTGCTTTACCTTGCCATTCGCCGTTTGATTAGTAGCCGAAGTCTATTGTTGCTTTATACCAATTTCGAGAGCATGTATGCACTCAATCGTGTGCTGCCGGTACTAAGAAAGATGAATGCCTCTCATCTTTTGGTCGTCGTTTTTTTTAACAATACCGAAATAGAAAACTTTGCAAGGCAGCCCACTGAAACAGTAGAAAGTATTTATTATCAAACGATTGCACAGCAATTTTTAGCAGGTAAAAAAGCAATGATACAAAAACTTCGCCAATTTGGGATTCAAGCCATACTGACAAATCCAGAGGAATTATCACTCAATGTTATCAACAAATACATGGAACTTAAAGCTAGAGGGTTGAGTTAACTTTTGAGAGTTGGCGTATTAGCGCATTAGTTTTTGATTTTTGGGGTGAATATTTTATTATCTGTACCAAAATTAAATATCTCTACAAAACTATAACTACTTACAACTTTCATTTTTGGTAATGAAATAACGATTGTTATTCAAGTTCAACTCACCTGCATCTGCTCGGTTGGTGAGTGTAAATTCTTTTGTACCATTTTTTTGTGAGGTTAATTGCAAGATATTTTGATTGCCACGAGCAATTACTTGCCAGTTTCCTACATCATCGCTTTGAGTAACTCCTGAAAAATCACCACTTAAGTAACTAGAATTAGAATAAAAATAGAAAGTGCCATTCGAGCAAAGATCATAGTGCCATTTCTCAGAATAGCCATTACCTGTGTAAAGATAGAGCAATCGCTTCCCTGCGATGCGTTGCTTGTACTGCTTCGATGCACTGGTTTCGTTGCCTGAAGTGGCTTTACTTGACTGAGAAGTGCTTGTTGTAGTTGGCTTTTTGGCAAGTTTACTTAAGTCCGAAGGAGTTTCGGCAGTTCTTTCCAGAGTAATATCCACGCCATCTGAAGTAATGAAGTATTGCCCTAGAATCTTAGAAATTGAAAAACCAATTGGATTGCTGTTGTAATCGTAAGTTCCCATCAAAATACCAAATGTTGGGCTGGCTGTACCTTTGTAAAATTGACCTTCCGCCAATAATTGTACTTCAAATGAAGTTTCTGTGGTTTTGAATACAGCTATTTTTAAATCGGCTTGAGGGCTTTGGTAAGTACCCACATATTTTTTGTCTATCTGTGCGTTTAAAGCTTGAGTAAAAAAAAGTGTTACAATAACAAAGAGTGCTGTTTTCATGAATAATGGTTTGTAAGTGAATGATGCTTAAATGCACGTTTTTTTAGAAGTGTAAGTTATCGCACGAACGTACCCATATGTCCGAAAATTTTTATGTGCCAATAGAAAATCTGGTTGCCTTTTTTATAAAAGTCTTTTAGAACGTAACTGACATCTGTTCTTTAACAATGAAGAAGCCATCTTCGCCTCTGCTTTGGTAGAGTGGCATCACAATAAGACCATCTTCTTTCGCTAAAATATTACCGTGTTTATCTTTTGCCAGCAAATCCCCTTTGCGCACGGGTTGAAAATTATAATAATTGGGTTGCATTTGGAAATCATCGTCGGGCGCAATGTGATGCACATAACAAAACTCTACTACTTTAGGTAGATTACGTGCATAATTCTTCAACAAATCGTCATGTTTACTTTCTACCACATTGCGAGGCACACTACCAATACTTTTCATACAATTTACCATAGCCGAGATGCTTCGGTCAACAGAAATGGGGTCTTCATGCTGCCCCGCCTCGAAGGCAACAGCCACTACTTCTAAAGGTAAATCCAAGTTGCTAAAATAATGCAACGTCGTACCATTTAAGCCGTTAAGCATTCCTGTAATGACAGGTGCATGCAACTGCACTGCAATTTGGAGGCTGCGCAATTCATCTGTAACAACAGAAAAAATACCCCCATCTGACGAAGTAGTATGTAAATCGAGCACTACTAGTTTTTGAGGCTTATACTGGTTAATAAGTTGGTCAATTTCGTCAAGAAATTCTTTCAGTTCTAACTCCTCGTTCATCAAATTACGATAGGGTGTGTGCCGTATTCGCTTGATATTGTCGGGGGTAAGTTGCCGATTTAGGTCTTTTTCAATGTATCGCTCATTTTGTTGAAGTGCTTGTAAATTTCCTTTTAGTCCAACAAATTGACCAGAGTAAATAAAATCAGGGTTATGTTGTTTTTCCTGCTCTAACATACCGAGCAGTGTTTCAATAGCTTGAATGCCTGCTTTTTCGTTTCCGTGCATACCAGCAATAGCAATAAAGAGTGGACCTTCTTGTTCGCCAATATATGCTCCTATAACTCGATTCATTACTTAATAGGCTTTTCAGTTGATGGCATAAGGTGCTAAAAATAAGGTACCATTAGCGAATGATTGTGCCAAATGTAGTAAATTGAATTGGAGATGGCAAGTAATTCACCATCTCTAATTAACATTTATTTTACTTCCATTTAATATTACACCCGATACTGGGATATTGTTTTTCGGAAATAGCCGTTCCTGCCAATAAAGCCTCTAAAGCCGTACGCAAATCGCTCCCAGTAACAGGGATGTCATTTCCTGGACGTGATTCATCTAAACGCCCTCTATACACTAGAGCTAAATTGCTGTCAAATAGATAAAAATCAGGGGTACAAGCAGCATCATAAGACTTGGCTACCTCTTGCGATTCGTCATAAAGGTAAGGAAACGTGAAACCATTTTGTACAGCAAAATCTTTCATCTTATCAGGGGCATCGTCGGGATAATTAACGATGTCATTAGCACTAATCGCCACAAAACCAATACCTTGAGGTTGATATTCATTTGCCAATTTTACTATCTCATCCTTCACATGAATCACATAAGGGCAGTGATTACAAATAAACATGACTAAGATACCTTTCTCTTTTTTTACTTGTTCCAAAGTAACTATTTCGCCCGAAATAGTATCTGGTAATGCAAAATCAGGTGCAACAGTTGTTAATTCTAACATATTAGAAGGAGTTCTTGCCATAATTTCTTTTTCTTTAATTTCAGTATAAAATATGGTTAACTTGAAGTATAACAGCTCAATTCAACAAATTGATTAGCGATGACTACTCCAATTCCAACAATTGTTCGTTAAGTTTTTCGGAACGCGTGATTAAACTTGCCATCCAAACACCGAACAAAGTCCAGCCAATAATTGAAGGGTAAAATACCATGCGCATAGTATTGTCCAAATCCTCACCACCGAATGCAGGATTACCACCATTGCCAGGGTGTAAACTGTCAGCCATGCGAGGAATAATATAAATTAAAACGATTAAAGCTACAAATGCAAAAATGCTATATACCGCACTAATCCTAGCCTTTCGCTCGCTATCGTTGAACGAATTGCGCAGCACAAAGTAGGCAAAGTAAATAAGTAAAGCTATAGCCGTTGTATTTTGTTTAACATCCCAACTCCAGTAAGCTCCCCAAGTATATTTTGCCCAAATTGCTCCTGTGGCAACACCTAAGAGACCAAAAAATAGTCCAACTTGTGTAAATGCAACAGAACGAATGTCATAAAAAGGATTGGATTTGCGCAAATAAGCTACGGCATTCCAAACAGCAGCAATGAATAAAAACATCATAGCAAACCAAAGCGAAACATGAAAATAAGTATTGCGAATAGTTTCCTGCAAAATATTGCGAAATGGAAAGGTAGTAAATGTTCGCTCACTCAAATGTTCAATAGGCGTTCTGCGCCAAAGTTCATCACCTAAAGTTATATTCACTGAGTCCTGACTAATGAAAATGGCGCTAGGCAACACCGAAGAACCATCAATCGCATTATCCATGATGAGCGATGTTTCTTTCACTTGATCAGCAATAGGCAAAAATGCAGGCACTTGAAACCTTAACACCAAATCTACATCGTTTTGGACCTCAGCTACCTCACCTGCAATGGCGTACTCCTCGCTCAATTTTAGCCATGCACGCAAGCTACTTGCTGCTTGTTGAAAATGAGTGTTATAGCCTTTTACTTGTACTGTTAGTTTTTCGCCAGTGTTTGCTCGCTGTGGACTTATTTTCACAATACCAGGTGTAAGGGGCACTATCATGCCCACTACAAAACTGTAAATCAAAATAAGTACCCCGATAAGTTTGTAGCTATTTTTTATCATGTTGACTGCTGTTGTTTAGTTGTCTAACCGTTAATTTTGTGTTTGAGTTAAATGAATCAATCTCGCCAAAGATAAGGAAACAAAGGCATTGATACGGCAAGTAAAACCAAATCAATGGCAATTAAGTTGCCGATGCTGCTACTGGTATTTGCCATTGTCACTTCTTGCAAAGCGTAACTCGAAAGTTGCACCACAGCGAGCAAAATAGGAATGATGACAGGAAAGGCTAAAATCGCCATCAAAGATGCACTATTGTTAGCTTTAGAAGCAATAGCAGAGATGAAGGTTAAAGCAGTAGATAGCCCTAAACTCCCTAGCAATAAGGCTGTAAAAAATAAGTCAAATTGAAGAATAGGATTGCCAATAAAAAAAATGAAAGCACCGTAAGCAACTACAATAAGTAAAAATAAGAGCAAAAAATTATAAATGATTTTGGATAAAATGACGGCAATAGGATTGAATAGGACATAGTAATATAAAGCCCTAGCACTATTTTCCTGAACAAAACTTTTAACAATAGCATTTACAGAAGCAAATAGGCTGACTATCCAAAACAGGCTATTCCAAACTTCTGGAGTAGTTTCTCCAGCAGCTACATAAACAACGAAAACAGTGGACAATACATATAGGAGTATGCCACTGACTGCGTACTTTTGCCTCCACTCCAACCGAAGGTCTTTTAGTAATAACAAACTAATTTGTTGTATCAGTTTCAACGAATTTACTAGATTTAACGCAAATTTAAGTATTATTGAGCACTATTGTGCTTTTCAAAAAGCGTTTATCAATCATTATTTAAGTCAATAACTACTCAGCAATACACAAAACATGAATTGGACAATCACGCTACTCTTAGCTATATGGGGTCTAACAGACATAGTGAATGAACCAGAGTATTTCAAAGCCAAAGTGCTAGAAGGTGATGGTGTATATTCCCTGCTGCGTCGCTATCAGCTGGATAAATTTTCTTGCAATTTTGATCATTTTTATCAACTAAACAATTTATCTCGAAATGCCAATCTAGTGAAAGGCAAAGAATACCTATTACCCATTTTGGTTTATAAATATGATGGTAAAAGTATTCGCAGCACTTTAGGTATTTCCGACTGGAATCAAGCAGTGCGCATTAAGGAGTATAATGAACAAATACTAGCACAAAATTTGCGCAAAAAAAGCTATATTGATAGTAAGATTCTTTGGGTGCCTTATCACGAGTTAAATTGCGCTGCTCAAAAACCCACAGAAACGAATGCAGTAAAAGAAGAAAAAATAACGGATACCACCCAAAACACAGAAGTTAAAGTTCCTATTAAAGAAGAAGCTAAACCTAAACTAATTGAACCTTTACTTGACGTAGCTTCAGAACCTACGTCAAGTAAAGATAATCGAACATTTCCAATATTTGGACTTAAACATGCCTATACTCCTTTGGAAAGTAATGCCTTATCTGGAAAAGTATTTTACTTAATCAGTGGGCATGGCGGACCTGACCCAGGCGCGATTGGCAGACGAGGAGAATATCAGTTATGTGAGGACGAGTATGCTTACGATGTAACACTTCGTCTTTGCCGAAACTTAATTGCACATGGAGCAATAGCTTACATGATTGTTAGAGATTTGAACGATGGCATTCGCTCGGAAATGTATTTGCATTGCGACGCAGACGAGGTAATATGGGGTAACGCTTCTATTGAGCGTGGGCATAAAGCAAGGCTGGGACAAAGAACCGAAATCATCAATAACCTAACTAAAGAAAATGAATTGCGCGGGGTGAAGCAGCAAACCGTTATTGAAATTCATGTGGATTCTCGCAGTACAAGCCAGCAAGTAGATTTGTATTTTTATCACCATCCTAGTAGCAAGGAAGGAAAAAAGATAGCCGAAAAACTGCATAAAACCATAGAAAGCAAGTACAAAAAACATCGCGCCAATGGCGAATATCATGGAACAGTAACCAGTCGAGATTTATTCACGCTCAGAGAATCCTTGCCGCCAGCGGTGTTTATTGAGCTAGGTAATATTGCTCATTCACGCGACCAACAACGCATTATACTAGAAGACAATCGCCAAGCGTTAGCCAACTGGATTTTGGAGGGATTAATGAAATAACTAAAACCATAGAAAATGTCTATCACTTATTGGCTATTTATAATTGGCATCACATTTGCCAGATTTGAGGTTCATCCAATTCATTTGAGTAAATCCTCTATTGAGCTTAATGAAGCTGAAAAAACATTGCAAATTAGTATTCATATCTTTTTAGACGATTTAGAATTAGCACTGGAAGCTAAAGGTGCAGAGCCTAATTTGCAATTATGCACCTCGAAGGAACATCCTAAAGGAGAACAATATTTGATTAGTTATTTGCGCGAGCAATTTCATATTCAAGTGAATGGAAAACCTATGGGATTCAAATTCGTAGGCAAGGAAATTTCAGAAGATTTTTTAGCTACTTGGTGCTATTTGGAAATAGAAGGGGTAGAAGCCTTTGGGACACTCAAGGTTACCAACAAAATATTGATGGAACTATATGACGACCAAAGAAATATTGTTCAAGTAAAGGGACCAAACAAGAAGAAAATTTACTTCATGTTCGATAGAAAACAAAGTGAAGAAACCTTTAATTTTTAATCTTTTATTTCAAAAAAACTGAATAGCGTTTTGCCGTAATTTCTCAATTCCGAAAAACAGGGATGAGCAGAAAAATCGTGATTAGGATTGTGTTCTAACACAAAAAGACCATCTGAGTTAAGTAATTTGTATTTAAAAACTTCATCTGGAATAGTATCCAACGTAGGTAACGGATAAGGTGGACCCGCAAAGATATAATCATACTTGCGTTGATTAGTTTGAATGAATTTAAACACATCCATTTTATATATTTTGATAAATGGTTCGATATCCAATATTTGCGCAGTTTTGCGTACAAATAGTACACAGGCTCCAAATTTATCTACATAAGTTACATCTTCGCAACCTCTCGAAATAAATTCATAGCTATGGCTACCTGTACCACCAAATAAATCAAGCATTACGGTTTGTTGAAAATCAATGCGGTTATTAAGAATGTTGAATAATCCCTCTTTTGCAAAATCAGTAGTTGGGCGAGTGGGCCAATTATCCGCAGGTGGATAAAATTTCCTACCTTTAAATTTACCTCCAATAATTCTCATGCTAACTATAAACTAATGGTACATAAAAATGCTCATCACATCAAAATAGGCATGATTATTTAAGCGACTCTCTATACTTTCTGCAAATCTAATGAAATTAGGCTTATCCACTGGATAAATGTATTGGACATATTGGCTTAATGCCTTGTGGTATTCGCCATTTTCTACAAAATTTCCGCTGACTAAGACAACCTGACGCTGAACGTCGAGATTAAATTGATTGAACACCAACATGACGTAATAGATAAAATCGCTAGAAGATTGGCAATGGAAATTATTAGAAAAAATGAGTTCCCGCCCCTGAAATAAAAATAAGTACAAACTATTGTCTCTAAGACAAAGAAATAAGCGCGATTCATTGGCATCGGTTTGCTCCAAAAAGCTCAGGTACAAAGCAGAACTAACATGTAAGCACTGCATGTCTGGAAACATCTGCTGTAAGAAATTTAGCGTAGCATGATCTACTGAAAAAACATTCTGCGCATGTAAGGGTGTAATGTCGTTAGTATAAATTTGGTCTGATGCCCTAGTAGTGGCAACATGCTTTAAATAAGTAGCTTTATGTGCTGGATTGTATATTCGATTGGGTACGAAAACTTGTTTTCTATCTGAGAAAGCAAGTTTCACTTCTCCGTAATCCAATTTAAGCAACTTATCCATATTGAAAATATCATGGATTTGCTCCCCTTGAAGCCTAGAAAAATCAGGGGTTGATATACCTGAAAACTGTTTGAACAGCAAAGATTTATTCTCTTGGTTAAGCACCAAGTAACAGAAACTGTCTATTCCTACTAGAATAGACAGTTTGTATTGATGAGTGCGTTTTGAGCTAAAAGCCTCATCCGCTATTGTTGTTTCTAACTTTATCAATCTCTACGCTTAATTTTAAAGCAGTTCTTTGTAAATGCTTCACAGGTTAATTAGAGATATTGGCAGCAAATCACTACTTATTAGACTCCCAATTACCCGCAACTTTGGGTGAATTCATATCTCCAAACTTGATAACACTATTAGGGTCGTAATTATTATCGTACTTTCTATACCTGTTATCAGCATACTTACCCATGTAAGACTTGCGCTTCGTTCCTACTTCTACGACACTCACTAATGTTTGCTGATAAGTAATTGTATCTGCTTTGATGTCAAAAGTTTGTCCTCCAGAAAAAGGAATGAATCTCAATGAATCCAAAATCAAACCGATAGAACGTACAGAATCAATAGCGGGTTTGTAAATGGTATCAAATCTAATCACTTGATTGTTTCGATCATCGGGGTCTCCAATAACTTTTACAATTTTAAAGTCTTTAGTTCTAAGCACTTGCACCAGCGTATCGAAATCAGAAGCAAATACCCCTGTGATACCTCGATACATTTCCTGTGCTTTTCGGACATCAATCAATCTTGCGACCACAGCTTGCTCGCGTTTGCTTCTAGCTGTTTCAAATGCAATAGGCTCTCGGATACTATCCACTAACACATAGATAAGTCCCAAGGTGATTAATAAGAGAATTAGGTTGATAGCTACTTTCATCTTTGATACTTGTTTTAGTGCAATATTAGTATTTTTTGTTGAAACGTAAATATTAAAATCAACAAATTCTTTATCCAGTTCTTTTGTGCATAAAAATAATGCAGTATTAGTTAACAAAAATTAACTCGCCAAATAACTGCTTGCCATTAGCATAAGCACACAAAAGGAATTAATTTTTGTGAGTAACTTCCTTCATTTTTTTCCTATTTGTTTACTTAATTCCCATCAAATTTCAATCATTAGTGCTTTTGCTTCCCAAAATAGTTACTACCCAATTAGACATTTCCCTTCATAAATTGCGCCTTCCTCTACTTGGATTGCCTTTGCTTTAATCGTTCCCTTTATCACACAATTTCTTCGCAAAACAAGCAGTTGCGTTACTTCAATGTCACCGTCAATAGTGCCACTAATATCTGCTTCTTTTGCCCAAACCGTACCATTGGCTCTACCGTACATTCCAATAACCAGGCGCTGTTCGCAAGCAATACTTCCTGTGATTTCACCATCTAAACGAATATTTTCTTTTGTTTTCAATATTCCTTCGATGCGTGTCCCATCGGCAATAACGCAACCGATAGCACTACTGATTGTAGTAGTGTTTGCTGTAACCAAACTTTGGCTTAAACTTACTGTTTTTGTCAGTTGTTTTGATGTTTCAATGGCTGTTGCGATCATGATTTTGTAGATTGTTTTATGTTAAAAAATAAAATAGATGACCATATTGGGTATAGAGTCTTCCTGCGATGATACTTCCGCTGCAATTCTAAAAGAAGGAAAAATATTAAGTAACTGTATTGCTAACCAAACTATACATGAATTATACGGCGGTGTTGTTCCCGAAGTTGCATCCAGAGCACATCAAATTAATATTTTACCTGTTGTGGAAACGGCTTTAAATCAAGCAGGTATCAACAAAAAAGACCTTGACGCTATTGCTTTCACGCGAGGACCAGGTTTAATGGGTTCGCTACTGGTCGGTGTATCTTTTGCCAAAGCCTTAGCACTTGGTTTGAACATTCCACTCATTGAAGTCAATCATATGCAAGCACATGTATTGGCTCATTTTATTGACGACCCAAAACCACAGCTACCTTTCCTTTGCCTCACTGTTTCTGGTGGGCATACGCAAATTGTGCTGGTAAAAGATTATTTGGAAATGCAAGTCATTGGACAAACACTTGACGATGCTGCTGGCGAAGCCTTTGATAAAATTGGAAAGTTACTCAACTTAGGCTACCCCGCTGGACCGATTGTTGATCGCTTGGCTAAATTAGGCACACCTCGATTTGCTTTCCCTGAACCTCAAATAGCTGAATTAGATTTTAGTTTTAGTGGCTTGAAGACTGCTGTACTTTATTTTTTAAAAGACCAAATCAAACAAGATGAGGACTTTATGAAAAACAACCTTAATGATGTTTGTGCTTCTGTACAAGCAAGAATTGTTTCTATTTTGATGAACAAATTGAAAAAAGCAGCCGAACAGACAGGTATTCGTGAAGTCGCTATTGCTGGAGGGGTGTCTGCAAATAGTGCCTTGCGACAAGCACTGCATGATACAGGCGAACAACTCGGCTGGAACACCTATATTCCTGCTTTTCAATATTGTACCGACAATGCAGCTATGATTGCAATGGCTGCCTACTTCAAGTACCAGCAGGGACTTTTTGCTACGCAAGATGTTACTCCGACAGCTCGATACACTTTCTAAATTCAGAATCTTAGGTAGAACACGATATGAATGTGCCTAATCTTGAAGATTTGGTATATCTTAGACAACATCAAAACTATTGCAGAATGAAAAACACCTTCATGCTTTTTATTTTTATATTTACCCTAATACAATTTGGCATTACCCAAAATAGCATCCAAAAAGCAATAGAAAATTTTGCAAAAGAGGAGCAATTCCAGTATGGCGAAGTAGGTTTTGCGGTTGTGGATATGCAAACAGGCAATGTAGTGGCAAACTATAATGCTAATAAAAGCCTAATTCCAGCATCCACCTTAAAAGCGATAACTACGCTTACTGCACTACAAATACTCGGCACTGACTTTCGTTTTAAAACCGAACTACAATACGACGGCACAATAGATGCTAATGGCGTGTTAAAAGGAAACCTTTACATTAAAGGCTACGGCGACCCTACATTGGGTTCAGACAAAATGGACAACACCTTACCGTTAGCAGCACTTATGAAAAGTTGGGTGGAGGCAATCAAAAAAGCAGGCATTCGTCAAATTGATGGAAAAATCGTAGGCGATGCGTCCTACTTCAAAGGAGGCGAAGCAGGCGATACTTGGCAATGGTACGATTTGGGCAATTACTACGCTTCTGGCACTTGGGGATTAAATATTCACGAAAATTACTACTATCTTCATTTTCAACAAGTTGAACAATTAGGTACTACACCACCCATCGCAAAGATTGAACCTATATTACCCAATTTATACCTTATCAATGAACTACAATCCGCCGAGAAAGGAAGTGGTGATAATGCTTATATCTATGGTGGTCCTTACGCTTACACACGCATTGTGCGAGGCACAATACCTATTGGCAATCAACAATTTACAATAAAAGGGGCGATGCCCGACCCACCTTTTTGTGTAGCGCACGCTTTATTGTATGCTTTGGAAGAAGATGGCATAAAAACGGCTAAACAAGCCACCACACAATTTGAATTAAAAAGCAATAGCACTAGAACCACTATTTACACTCACTATTCACCGCCATTAGTTGAAATTGCACAAAGAGCTAATTATGAAAGTGTTAACCTCTATTGCGAAAGTCTAATTAGTGCATTAGGCGCGCAAGAAAACGCAGCCAATACCTTATCATCTGGTATTGAGCGCATTAAAAATTACTGGAAAAATAAAGGATTGAATACAGATGGTTGGTTCTTGATGGATGGTAGCGGACTTTCCGCTAGAAACGGAATTACAGCCTTACAAATGGCTAAAATACTACAACTTGGCACAACAGAGCGCGAAAGTTTTAAAGCCTTTTACGGAACATTGCCCGTAGGTGGAAAATCAGGAACAGTAAAATCGTTGTTTCAGAACACTGTCGCGTCGGGCAATATTCGCCTAAAAAGTGGCTCTATTGAGCGCGTGCGTGCCTACACTGGCTATGCGCGTACTCAAGACGGGCGGATGTTGGCATTTGCATTTTTGGTTAATAATTACACTGGTTCGGGAATGGCACTGCGCAACAAGATGGAAAAAATCATGGTGAAATTGTGTGAGTAAAATGCAACTTTATTGCAATTCATCTTATTTAAGCAATAAATAATGATTTGAAAATGCGCAATATTGCATTGTTATTATTCTTGCTAGGGCTTCAAACAACTACATGGTCGCAAGCTAGTAAGCCTTGTGATTATACACTGGCAGGATTTGCTTACGACAGAAATACCAATCAACCCCTACCCTACGCACTCATTCAAATCAAAAATACGGAAACGGGCGTTACCGCTGATGAAGAAGGCTATTTCTCAATTTCCAACTTATGCGAAAAAGAATACGACCTT
>CALDYY010000116.1 GCA_937944245.1 uncultured Saprospiraceae bacterium
TGCTCAGATGTAGCCTCGTATTTGTCCATTAGTCTTCTCAAGGATTGCAGAACCTCTGCCTCCGATAACACAACCAATTTACCGTACACATGCACTGCCACATAATTCCAGGTGGAAACATTCTCATGGTCGTACCAAGAAGCAGAAATATAAGTATGCGGACCAGAAAAAATAGCTAAGATTTCTTCTTCGGCATCAAAGTATTTCCACTGTGGATTTGCTTTGGAAATATGTCCGTAAAGCACATCGTTGCCTTGCTCATCCACTCCTAATTCCAATGGAATATGCGTTCCCCAATACCGATTTTCAGTCTTATTGATAAGAATACCAAAGGCATTTTTTTGTAAGAAATCCTTTACTGTGGCAAGATTTTCTTGCTTATATTCTTGTGGTGTGTGCATCGTTTAAAACTTTTGGTCACAAACTCAACCGTAGAATATGTGCTGGATAGCGATATGGATTCAATTCCACATAATTACTTTCGGTACTCCAGAAATAGGTTTCGCCAAGCAGTAATTCTTCTAATTTCAATCGCTGACCACTTTTCACTCCTAACAACTGTTTGGGGACTTCTATCATGCCTGCTTGCGTGTGTTCAGGGTCAAAATTAACAATGCACCAAATAATATTTCGTCCATCAGCAGATATCTTGAGGAAACTCATCAACTGCTCATTGCTCGTATTGGTGAAATGAATGTTGTAAGTATCTTGAAGTGCCGTATTTTCTTTTCTAATGCGATTCACCCGCGTAATGATGTCCGTCATGCGATTGCGTAGTGACCAATCGTGAACTTTAATTTCGTATTTTTCAGAATTGTAATACTCCTCCTTGCCATTACCCATTGGCGTATTGTCCATAAATTCATAAGCAGGACCGTACATTCCATAATTGGAAGATAATGTAGCCGCTAAAATAAATCGCTTAACAAATTGATTGGCATTGGCGTTCATCAATTCATATGCCAAAATATCAGGTGTGTTGGGCCAGAAATTTGGTCTAAAGTATTCTTTGGAAGCAGTTTTGCTAATTTCGGTCATGTATTCCTCCATTTCCTTACGCGTATTGCGCCAAGTGAAATAGGTGTAAGATTGGGTATATCCCAGTTTTGCTAATTCTGCCATTACTTTAGGACGTGTAAAAGCCTCCGAAAGAAACATAGCGTCTGGATATTCTTTTTGTACTTCTTGGATGCACCATTCCCAAAATCTAAAGGCTTTTGTGTGTGGGTTGTCCACACGGAAAATTTTCACGCCTTGCTCCAACCAATAAACAAATACACTTTTTAATTCTTCCCATAGATTCTTCCAATCGCTGGATTCAAAATTGATGGGAACAATATCCTGATATTTTTTGGGCGGATTTTCAGCGTAAGCAATTGTTCCATCTGGTCGCCAAACAAACCACTCTGGATGTTCCTTTATCCAAGGATGATCGGGAGCTGCTTGAAAAGCAATATCCATCGCTACTTCAATATTATATTTGGCAGCTTCTTGAACGAAGTGTTTAAAATCGTCTAACGTTCCCAACTCAGGAAGAACAGCTTTATGCCCTCCCTCATCACTGCCGATTGCCCAACAAGAACCCGGTTCACCGGGTTGTGCGATAGTAGCATTGTTTTTTCCCTTGCGGTTCACTTTTCCAATTGGGTGGATGGGGGGGAAGTAAATTACATCAAAACCTAGTTCTGCCACTCTTGGAATGATGCGCTCGGCATCTTTAAAAGTACCGTGCTTGCCGACTTCCGATGCTGTTGAACGAGGGAAAAACTCATACCAAGCACTAAACAATTCCTTGGGTCTGCCTACGCGCACGCGCAAATTTTTGGCATAGGTTGTTACGAATCTTTTGTAAGGATATTGTTCCACTAGCACTTCAAAATTAGGCGAAAGAACATGCTCGATAGCCGAATGATACTGATTAAAATTGCCTAATATTGTAGCATACTGCCGAATTGATTCAGCAATAGAACTAGGATATAATTTGGCGGTTTCTTCCAAGAAATTAGCACCAATCATCAATTCCGTGCGCATGTCCTGCCCGTCAGCATATTTTTTTTTGAAACCTCTGTGCCAGTTCAATAACTGATCTACCCAAGCCTCGAGTTTATACTCATAAAAGCCTTCCGCTTCCACTATAAAACTTCCTCGCCACACATCGTTTACTTCAGGTTGCATAAATACTTCATGCCACTTAACGTCTCCTGATTTTTTGTACACGATAGAAGCGCGAATGGCATCATGCCCATCCCCAAAAATATCGGCGCTTACTTCAACAACCTGATTGGGAATGCGCTTGATGTAGTATTTTCCACCATTAAATTCTGGATAAACGTTTTGAATAATTACTCGATTTTGCATGACAGGCTAGTTATGTTGTTCAAGACAAAAATAGTAGAATATCCTTGATTCAAGAGATTATGAAGGTATATTTTTAGATTTTGTGCATTTATTGAGTGCATATATCTCAGGTAGTTCACAAAAATTAAGAGGAAGTCATTATTTTGTTAATATTTGTTAAATATTTGGCTTTTATCGAACGATATGCCTTTCTTGCTCATCTTACTAATTAGATTTCACTTTTTAGTAAAAAAACGATTTAATATTTTTTGATTTTTTAATTAAAAACATTGTGACGTTATGAAGAGAATAATTTTCAGTTTAGCTATCGGTTTATTAGGACTAGGAACATTAGTACAAGCACAAGATGAAAGATCGGCTGCTGATTTGTACAACGAAGGGGTAGAAAAACTAAAAGCGCAAGGCTATCAGGAAGCCTTGGACTTATTTGACTTAGCCATTGCAAAATCAGAAGGCGATACTTCCAGCACAGCACAACAAGTGCTAGACTTGGCTAAAAAAAATGGTGCTTCTGCTGCTTATTCTTTAGGCAATGAGCAACGAAAAGCAAAGCAATTCAATGAAGCCTTAGCCACTTTTAAAAAAGGACTAGAACTAAATGAATTGTATCCGCTTTACTCAGGGATTGCGCTAACGTTGAGCGATTTGGGAAAAGAGGCTGAAGCTACACAAGCCTTTTTGCTAACAGGTGATAAGTACCTTGAAGCCGAGCAACCAGATGATAGAGTAATCTCTTTCTATAAAAGAGCTTTTAATAACTTATTCAAAGCCAAAAACTGGAATGGCATTATAGAAAGTGCTGAAAAACACCCAAAATCACTAGATGATGCAGACATTACCTACTATGTAGCTAAAGCCTACGAACAGAAAAAAGACTACAAAAAAGCCTTAATATTCGCAGAAAAAGCTACCACGTCAGCACCCGAAGCAGAAGATAGAGGTAAATATCTCATGTTAGAAGCAGAACTATACACTAAGTTAACTAATACAGGAAAAGCTATTGAATCATATAAAAAAATTGATGGTAGTAGTAAATATGCAGAACGCGCTCAATACATGATAAAACAATTAGGAGGATGATTTTTCATTATAGCAACCATTTTTAATCAAGATATCAAAAATGGTTGCCCATCTTATTTGCTTGTTCGTTTGTTCTCTTTATCTAAACATTCGTTCTGTTAGAACGTAAAAGAGAAAAAGTCGTGAGAACTAATCTTTTCAAAAAATGAGTAAGCACTTTTTAACGTTGTGTAGTGTGTTGTTTCTTTCAATGAATTTGACTGCTCAGTCGCTGTCTATGAAGTTGGCAGATAGCTACATGAAGCGTTTTGACTATAAAGCCGCTATTGATATTTATGAAAAAATACTAGAAAAAGAAACTCAAAACACAGAAGCGCAAACCAAACTTGCAGATTGCTACAAAAAAATAAAAGATACCAAACAGGCAGAATACTGGTATAGTCAAGCAGTAGCTTCTGGTAAGATTGAGCCGATTTACTACCTTTCGTATGCCCAAATGTTGCAACGCAATGGTAAATGTAACATCGCCAAACAATGGTTTCAGCGTTATGCAAAAGCATTTCCCGATGACTTACGGGGGCAACATCAAGCTAAATCTTGCGATTACGCCCAAGAACTATTGTCTAAAAATGAAGATTTATATGAGGTTAAACGCTTGTGGTTTAACTCCACTGGCGATGATTTCAGCCCAACTTTCTATAAAGATGGATTGGTATTTACTTCCGACCGTTATGAAGAATGGTTTATAAAGAAATCGTCAGGTTGGGGAGAAAAACCCTTTCTCAAACTGTTTCAACTGCGCATGGCACCTGCGGAAAATTCAGTAAGTACCACCTGCAATTACATTTACACCAAACCTAAATTAATTGAAAAGCCTATTAACTCCTCCTTCCACGATGCTTCAGCAGTTTATTCAGCAGATGGTCAAGAGATATTTTTTACTCGAAGCGGTGCCGAACCTAGTCTCATCGGTGGGGTAAAAACTGTTCAGAACCTGCAGCTTTACTACTCGCGCATCATGCGTGGTGAGTGGATTGAGCCTATTCGATTGCCCTTCAATGAAGAACATTATTCTGTTGCGCACCCCGCGCTATCAGCAGATGGGCGATTTCTATTTTTTGCTTCTGATATGCCTGGAGGCTATGGAGGAATGGACCTCTACATGGTCGAAAGGATACAGAATCGCTGGGGAATACCCATCAATCTGGGTCGTCAGGTGAATACAGAGGGGGAAGAAGTTTTCCCAACTTGTGATAAAAGTGGACGCTTATATTTTGCTTCCGATGGACATATTGGACTTGGTGGCTTGGACATTTACTTTACAGAATTGCTTGATGCAAACACCTGGAGCATTCCCGAAAACATAGGTGCGCCAATCAACTCCTTTACGGATGATTTTGGCATTATCTTCAATAGTGAAGGCACATGTGGCTACTTTGCTTCCAATCGTTTAGGCGGTATTGGTGGCGATGATATTTACAGTTTTGTCAAAAATGCGGTTACGGTTCAAATAATTGTTTATGATAAGGAAACCAAAAAGCCACTTACCAATTCAATAGTGCAAGAAGATTGTAATAGTAATACCTTTGCCACCAATGGCGAGGGAAAAGTAGTGTTTGATATGTTACTTAATAAATGTTGCACATTTAGGGTTGACATGGAAGGATATGAAAGTGGTATGGTAAAAAGTTGTATGGATTATCTTACACCAGGAGAAACTGTTACTATCGAAATCCCTATGCAGGCGCACTTGACATTTAGTGTTACAGGCATTTTATTCAATGAATACACTGGTTTGCCAATCGCTAATGCTAAAGTAACACTCAAAAACGACTGTGCTATTCCATTAGAAAGAATGGAAACAGATGCTTCGGGTAGATTTACTTTTGCACTCAAAGAACATTGTTGCTACACCTTAGAAGCTAGTCATCGTTCGTATGCCAATACTGTACAAAGCACCTATTGTACAAGAGGGTTGAAAGTATCGCAAAATTTTTCTTCTAAACTCTACTTAAACCCGAGTGGAAAAGAGCGAGGGAAATAAGAGCTTGTTTAAAAGTTTTCTTTAGGTGAAAATCAATGGTTTGTGGTTTTGACAATAGGAAAATGAGGGAATTTAGCAGGCTAAATGACTAAGCCTTACTGAAGTCAAGTTCATAAACTATTGGTTTTCAGTAATTAAAGAATTTAAGCGCGCCCCAACTATTATTCTCTTAACAAGTGTTAAAATTTTTATTCCTTCACTTTCATGTTTTACCTTTGATAATCAGCAAACACACATAAAATGTGTTGCTTTATTTTTCTCATTAAACACTCATTTTTATGAAAACAAAGTTTATACTTTTCTGCTTGTTATTTGTAGGTTTTGCTAAGGTGGCAACTGCACAGCAAAATTACAGCTCTGCCGTTGGCGCACGCTTTGGTTATCCTCTTTCTGCTTCTTACAAAAAATTTATCTCTGAACCAGGTGCCATAGAGGCTTACGTTGGTCTTAGAGGAAATACGGCTTGGACGTGGGTATCCATTAGTGCTGCTTACCTTCACCATAAGCAGTTGGAAATTGAAAATATCAGCGGCTTAAACTGGTATTTTGGTGGCGGTGGTTCTGTCTATTTTTGGAACTACAAGTTCACTACTGACATTGCTAGCACTACTCTAGGTTTGCAAGGCTACCTCGGTTTGGAATATACTTTTGATGATCTTCCTTTGAGCGTGAGCCTTGATTGGGTGCCTACAATTTTCTTGAATAGCTACGTTAATTCTTTTGGTGGTGGCTATGGTGGTCTAGGCATTCGCTACATATTGAATCGTTAATGATAAAAAGGGTTTCTTTTATGAAGAAACCCTTTACTGATGCTAAAGCATTCCTACTTAATTTCTTCCAGAAGTGCTACCTTTGTCTTTATAACCCTTAAAGATTTCACTAATCAATATAAAATCTATTTAATGAAACTTGTTTGGACGATACTATTTTGCTCAATCAGTCTGCTTGTTAATGCGCAAGAAATTGAATTAACCCTACTTAATGAACATAGAGAACCTATGATTGGCGTAAATGTCTATCTCAAGGATTATGCGTTTACGGCAACTACCAACAAACAAGGAAAGGTGATTATCCCTAAACTTGCCCCTGAAAAAGAAATTACCTTTAGTTATCTTGGCTATAAAACCATTGCGCTCACCATCCGCGATTTGAATGGCATTAGCACGATTCAAATGTTCCCTGTAGAGGAATCGCTTCAAGAAATTACAATTATTGGTAGGCGAGATGACCGAATAGAAGATTTGCCTTATCAAATAGAAAAAATATCCAAGCAACAAATTGCCTTTACTAATCCACAAACTTCAGCCGATGCCTTGCGCGACCACGCTAACGTGTATGTGCAAAAAAGCCAAATGGGCGGCGGAAGCCCTGTACTTCGAGGCTTTGAAGCCAACAAAGTCCTCCTTGTGGTGGATGGTGTACGCATGAACAACGCCATTTATAGAAGTGGACATTTGCAAAATGCCATTACCATTGACCCTGCTATTTTAGAGCAAATAGAGGTGATTTACGGACCAGGTTCACTGCTTTATGGCAGCGATGCTCTGGGCGGTGTAGTGCATCTGCGCTCCCGAATGCCTCAACTACAACTAGGCAACGAGAACTCTACTGACCTCAATTACGTTGCGCGCTACTCCACTGCAAACAAAGAAAAAACTTTTCATTTGGATTACAATTATGCACGCAATCGCTGGGCATCGCTCACGAGCATTAGTTACTCAGATTTCGGTGATTTACGAGCAGGAAGCAAACGTTCTAATGAATTTCCCGACTTTGGTAAACGATTGTTTTTTGTAGAAACTGATTTAAGCGACGAAAACAAATTTGATACCGTTGTTCCAAATGAAAATCCAGATATTCAAGTAGGAACAGCGTACAATCAAATTGACTTGATGCAAAAATATCGCATTCAAATTAACAATCAATTTGATGTGGTGGCTAACTTCCAATTTTCTACTTCCAGCAATATTCCAAGATATGATGAACTAATTACCCAAAACAATCTTGACAACCCTACAAGTTTAAAATTTGCGGAATGGTACTACGGTCCGCAGGAGAGGCTAATGGCTTCGTTGCAAGCAAAATCATCAAAATCTAATTTATTTTTTGACCGAGCTACCTTTATTGGAGCGTTTCAACAAATCAAAGAAGACCGTTATAGCCGACGACTGGGAAGGGTTACCCGCAATTTTAATTTAGAAGAAGTCAAGGTATTTTCTTTAACTGCCGACTTTGATAAAGCACTTTCCGTGAATCGAAAACATAGTCTGGCTTATGGCTTTGATGCCAATTACAACGAAGTGCAATCCCAAGCAGGAACGGAAAACATTTTCACTGGCGAAATCAGGCGAAATCGCCCAACGCGCTACCCCAGTCAAGCCAATGACATGACCATCGTGGGTGCTTATGCCAACTATCAATGGAAAAACAAAGATTCTTTAATGAATTTTCAATCAGGTTTGCGCTACACTTATGCGCGCACCTATTCGCTTTTTGGCGCAAACGACCCTATTCAGTGGTTTCCTTCTTTTTACACAACAGGCGTCACCAATGAAGGTGGCGACCTTACTTATGGTATAGGCTGGAGTCTGCGTACGCGCTCGAATTGGGAGTTGAGGCTTTCCAGTGCTAGTGCTTTTCGTCTGCCAAATCTGGATGATTTTTCAAAAATTCGGGAAAATAATGGCTTTGTTACTGTTCCCAATCCTGACCTAGAGGCAGAAAGAATGGTCAATGGCGAAATCACGATTGCCAAAGGACAAAGCATCGGCACTTCAAATTTGAAGATAAGCACCACCGCATTTTACACTTATTTATGGAACGCTATGGTCATTGCCGATTTTCCACTTCCCGATGGCTCATTCACGCTAAATATTGACAATACCCCACTTTCTACTATTGCCAATGTAAATGCAGAACGCGCCTATATTTATGGTTGGTCAAGCCAAATGAGCCTTGCGTTGAGTGATAATTGGCAAATTTATAGCAGTTTCAATTGGACTTTAGGCAGGCAGGAAATGCCTTTTCGAGGCAGAGGCATTGAGGGGAAGGAATTTGTGCCTTTATCCCACATTCCACCCTTATATGGAAGGACAAGCATTAAATACAGCAGAGACAAGTTTTCAATGGAAGGTATTGTGCGTTACAACGGCGCAAAACAAGTGGAAGACTACGGCGTAAGAGCTATTATTCCCGACCCTTTGGATAGAGGATTTGTGTATTTAAGGGATGGAACGCCCGATAACATTGAATATACTCCTCGCTGTAAGGATGGTAGTTTTTGCAATGGCACATCTGCCTGGACAACCTTTAATGTATATCTAAGCTATCAGTTGCTAGAACAGTTGAGCATTCATGTTGGTCTTGAAAATATGAGCGATGTGCATTATCGCCCATTTGCCTCTGGCGTAAGTGCCGCAGGTAGAAATGCCATTGTTTCCATTAGAGGTAGTTTGTAAAGGAGAAGGAATAGCTTTTTTCAATTTTTCATTTAAATAAAAACTTTTTTTTACAAAATAAATATAACATATCTTTTTATTTGCCCTATTTATATTAGATTTACGAAAGAACTTTCTAACCATTATCTTCACAAAACGAAAGAACAACTAAAACAAACTAAGCAATGAAACCACTATTCACTTCCGCTTTTTTATTATTTGCGATGAGCCTACTGGCACAGCATGGCAAAGTTTTTGACCAACTCACACTGGAGAGCAAAATACTAGGTAGCGAGAGGAAGTACGCTATTTACTTGCCACCTGATTACGAAACCTCTCAACGGAGCTATCCTGTATTGTATTTGTTGCACGGCAGCGGCGACGATCAAACGGGTTGGATACAATTTGGGGAAGTGCTCCATATTACAGATAAAGCTATTGCCGAAGGCAAAGCCACGCCAATGATTATCGTTATGCCTGATGCAGATACCGGTGTGCGAGGCTACTTTAACACTCCCGATGGCAAGTGGCGATATGAAGATTTTTTCTTTGAAGAATTAATGCCACATGTGGAACAAAAATATAGAATAAAAACCCAAAAACGCTATCGCGCTGTAGCAGGGCTATCTATGGGTGGCGGTGGTTCATTCATGTATGCCCTGCACCGTCCCGAATTGTTTTCCTCCGCCTGCCCGTTGAGTGCTTCAGTAGGACCGCTTATGTTGGAAGGAGCGCAACAGTGGTTGAGTAGAGGAAACAATACAACCACTTACACGCCAGCGCAAGTGAAGACTTACTATGAAACAAATAGTGCTTTGTATTTAGTTCAAAATATGGATGCCGACAAAATCAAATCTGTTAGATGGTATATTGATTGCGGCGATGACGATTTCCTTTACGAAGGCAATTCCCTGATTCACATAGCTTTAAAAAAGCGCGACATACCTCACGAATACCGCGTGCGCGATGGTGGACATACTTGGACGTACTGGCGCACTGCGCTACCCGATGTGTTAGCCTTTGTTTCTCAGGCTTTTCATCAGTATTGATGAGGTAAGCATGAAGTAGTGAGCCGCAAAACCGAGCGACAAATTAACAATCATAGAAATAAAATGATTGATAAAAAGCACTTTCCTTATATCTTGTTTTTATAGGGCTTAAATTCTTTAACAGAATCAAGAGCCGTATTAAGACTAGATGGAACTGAAATAAGAGCATGTTTAAATTTTTAATTTCTGAGAACCAATATTTTATGAACCCGACTTCGGTAAGGGTTAGTCAGTTAGCTCGCTAAATTCCCTCGCCTTTCTATTGTTAAAACCACAAACTATTGATTTTCACCTAAAGAAAATTTTTAAACAAACTCCAATTTTGAAACACGATGCAGATTCGTTAAAACAGCATTGACTGATTAGCCTCCGCAAACCACAGCTCAACCAGAGTAGTTGAGAAAATTATTCATCACAGTTGATGGAAAATTCATTATGCTACAAGCAGTTCCAATTTACACGAAATCGGCAGTATGGACTGTTGAAGATGCACTCAAAAGTAAGTGGCTATTCCGAAGATATCTTTATGAACACAGCCGATTTGAATATTTTTAGCTTCGATTAATGGTCAACTTATTACCTGAAAGGCTATTAGAAAAACTCCGAAGCGGACTACTAGCCGGTCCATTTACAACTTCGCCACTTGTAGTAAATCTTGAGCTATGACAAGTACACTCAAATTGATTATTGGTAAAAATCCAGTTTCGGTCGCAGCCTGTATGGGTACAAATAGAAGTTAATGAACTATAGCCATTGCCTGTGTTCACTACTAACATTTGCGCGGAGGCAATCAGTATCCATCCTCCAGTGTTATTCAATGCCGTTGCTTTAGTAAGGTCAATAACCACTGCATCACTATTAACAGTTATACCATCGTTTGATGTAGGTGGTGTGTCAGGATTTACAGGCTCGACAGTATCTTCGTCTTCTGAACAAGCAGCAAAAAATCCTATTCCAAAAATAGACATCGCCGCGAATGCACCTGAAGTTTTAATAAATTCTCTCCTTTGTTCAGAAAGCATTCCCGATTTGATGTTTTGTTTATTTTCCATGAATTTAAGCGTTTTGAAACAATATTTGATGTGTGAGAAACAGGAAAGCGTATAAATTGTTCGGATAAATAATTTTTTAACAATTCAGTCAACAAACGTGTTAGCAAATTCAAAATATTTAAAGCATTTAAGACAATTCTTTTCCATGTTTTATTTTAAAATTTTGCCAATTCTAAAATAAAATTTTAACCTTATTCAGCAGCCATATATTCGAGTACAACTTTCAGCACCCAAAAATTTTCCATGCAACATCCATTGGTTTTCTTGCTGGCGTACTCATTTTCGGAATTGTTGTCTGGAGTTTATTGCCGAATAAACATTTGGGATTTTTTATTCCCATATTAATTTCCATTATTTTTATTTACAGAATGGTTAAAAATCCGAATAAAAACAAGGATTTAGAAGAGGTCTTGAAAGAACGTAACTTAAATTGATAAATAGAAAAGATGATTTATCAGATAGCATCTAAATCGGATTAAACAACAGGATAGCATTTAAAATAGATAGATGTTCGACGGAATGACCTCGTCTGGTAGGAAAAGCACTAAAGCCAACAACGCATATAGCTTGTGGCGGTAAAATGATAAGTTCAGGGGTTTCGGTACTTATCCAAGTCTGTCTCAAGCAAACAGAAAAGTGCTTCAAAAACGCTCACTGCATCAAGCGTAGGAAAAACAAGAACCATAAGCCATGGTAAACCATATGTTTGACTCTATTGACAACTACTTACGGCTTTTCATTTTATAATGTTTTGAACCATTCTTGAAACTGATTGCCTAGAATAGGCACTGTTTTATCTTCGCTTTCCGCAATCGCATCGAGTACACCAATTAGCCAAAGTACAAAGGCGAACAGCCAAGCCAAACCACCAACAATCCAACCCAAGATAGGTACTGCCACCACCATACCTGCCGCCACAAAAAGTAAGTGTACCCCTAGTGCTTGCCGAATATGGAATTTTGCCAAAGAGGAAGGGTTGTTATTGTTAAAAATCAAACTGGCTATCCAGCCAATAATAGTTAAATAAGCCAAGAGTGCAATTATTTTAGGTGAAGGATTTGTATTTTCCATGTTTTATTCACTTTTATTTATTTTACAAAAATACACCAACCAAAAATGGGTTACTAATTTTTTCGATGAAAAGGTATGATTTACAAGACGAATGAAAGTCTGTAAACAGATTCATTTATTATCCTACTTCAGGTAGGCTACAAATTGGTCAATCTAATTTTAGGAAAAATTACAAGGATGGCTTTAGCTTGCCCAATTAAGCTAAAGCCCTGTTTTATAAACCATTAAAGCCATTTACCTGAAAGCAGATAGCAATGGCTGACTACTTAATGAAGGATTAAAAAAAGTTTCTAAATAGTCTATCATTTCCTGTTTGGTTGCTTTGGTAAGGTGTTTACAATTTTTGATAACGTCATACAACTTGTCTTTTTTAGAGGCAAAAAATTGCTTTGTTGCCTTTAGTTGTGCCTCGTCTTCATTGAGACCCAAGAAAGCCCTTTGTTTGATGCTAGTCAATCCTAAATCAGGATTTGGGATGGCATAAGGTGCGCCTACAAGTCCTGCAAAGTCAAAATCGTAAGGAACAACTATGATTTTAGCACCATCATTTGGCTGAATAAATTTAACATTTCTAGCCAATGGAACACTCCAATCGCCATTAGCAATCATGTAATTAAAGGTAGAAGCAAGCGCCTCTTGTGCTATATCTAACTTTGAAGTGTCTAAATTTAGTACTTCTACTTCTTTGCTATTCAATCGCTTAGCCATTTCATCAATGTCCTCAATCAAAAAACCAAAGTGCTTTTTCTTAGTCTTTGTTGCTGTATCCACATAAGTAATTCTCGCTAGTTGCACTCTAAGGCTATATGGCGTAAGTTCATTGTACAGTTTATAAGTCAAATACTCTTTAACAACGGTTTCTTTTGAGCTGATGTCGTCAATACAAAATGTAACTAACTTCATATCGTCTGACTTGCGCAATCCCTCCGCTTTAAGTTCTTCTTTATCAAAAGATAGTTTGATAGGTGGCATTTCGCATATTCTACGGCGATATTTCCCCCTTTGTCGCAATTTGATGTTATATACTTTTTTTTGCCCTTTACTGTCTTTGTATTCAAAAGTGGCTGCTTGATAAGCCTCGTTCGATTTATTAGTCGTTATAGCTTGAAAGTCGCTAGTCAACACTACATCAATAATTTCTTGCTCCTGAAAAGTATCAAAGAGGCTTAGCTTTTGTGATGTTGCAAGCAAACAGCTACCTGCAATCAAATACATTGGTAAGATTAAATATTTTATGCTTTTGATTATCATAATTAGTCAAAGTATCTAAGAACATTATTTTGTAAAAAAATTAAACACTATGAAACGCTTTTTTATTCAGAAAATACATTAAATCAAAATTAAATTTTTATAAACAGCTTCAATTATTTTTGCTTCAGAATTTAATTTTGAAATAAAAATAGTTGAATTAATATCTACTTTACATTTCAGCAAAAAAGACTATCTTGGTGGGCTAAAATTAATTTTACTTGATGTTGAAATCATTTTTTGTGAAATCCGCGCTATGTTTTGTTGTTTTACTTATTGTCACTTCTAGTTGCAAAACCCAGAAAAATATACCTGAATCTACTAATATTTTTGCTGATAATCAATACCCTAAGAATATTATTTTAATGATTGGGGATGGAATGGGGCTAACGCAAATTACAGCAGCCATGTACGCCTCTAAACGACCGCTGAATCTGGAGCGTTTTCCAGTCATAGGATTTCATAAAACACATTCTTCTAGCGACCTAAAAACAGACTCTGCTGCTGGTGCAACAGCATTTGCCTGTGGAATAAAAACTTTCAACGGTGCCATTGGTGTAGATAATGACACGCTACCTTGCAAAACAATTTTGGAAGAAGCTAAAGAACAAGGATTAGCAGTAGGGCTGGTTGCCACTGCTTCCATTACACATGCCACACCCGCTGCTTTTATCGCGCACCAGACTATGCGCGTCATGTACGAATCCATTGCGAACGATTTCATGGGAACTGACATAGATTTAATCATTGGCGGCGGACAAAGATACTTCGATTATAGAGAAACAGATGGACAAGACTTACTCGCTATAATGCAAAAAAATGGATATGTTATTCGCTCCTATATGGATGGTGACTTGGGTAGTTTTAAATTGGACTACAATAAAAAATTTGCTTATTTCTCTAGTAATAGGGAGCCACTTTCCGTAGCAATGGGCAGAACATATCTTCCTTATGCCAGCAAAATTGCCCCTGCCTTTCTTAGCCAACGTAGTGAAAAAGGATTTTTCTTGATGATAGAAGGTTCTCAAATTGATTGGGCAGGTCATGCTAACGAGGGGAATTTGCTTGTACAAGAAATTCTGGATTTTGACCAAGCCATTAGAGAAGTGCTCAATTTTGCGATGCAAGATAAAGAAACCCTCGTTATTGTTACCGCCGATCATGAAACAGGAGGGCTGACACTTAATGGCAAACCTAAATCAAAAAATTTAGAAATGGTCTTTACCACCAATGACCATACCGCTGCCATGGTGCCTGTGTTTGCTTATGGTCCTAAAGCGGAATTATTTGCAGGCATCTACGAAAATACAGCTATCTATGAAAAGATGAAAATGGCACTAAGGCTTCCTGAAAAGAAACTCAATACCAAATCTTCTACCATGAAGCCATAAGGAACAGCAACAAAAAATACCTTTATTGTCCTTTTGAAGCCAACACAACCTAAAAAGATTCATTCAACATCAATAATGATGTCAAATTACGACTGCTAACCATCAAAATTTGGTAATATTAAAACCCAATTACACCTTACTCATCAACATTTTAATACATTTTTCGTTTAAACGTTATTTACGACTTTAAAATGAATACTCATGGAAGTCATGTCTTTAAATAGTTTAGCACTCATCAAGCAAAGTGCTAGTGATTTCGCCAACTTACATATCCATCCATATGTCATGGAATGGGACGAAGCACAACATTTTCCTGTCGATTTATTTCGCAAACTAGGTGAACTAGGTTTTATGGGCGTTTTAGTTCCTGAAATATATGGTGGTAGCGGATTAGGCTATCAGGAATACATTACGGTCATTGAAGAAATTGCAAAAGTTTGTGGCTCTATCGGGCTTTCTGTTGCAGCACATAACTCTTTGTGTACCAATCACATATTAATGTTTGGCAACGAAGAACAAAAGTCAACTTATCTGCCAAGACTAGCCAGCGGAGAATGGATTGGCGCATGGGGTCTAACAGAACCCAATACAGGTAGCGATGCTATGCGCATGAAATGTGTAGCGGAAAAAGATGGCGATTACTATGTCATTAATGGAACTAAGAACTGGATTACGCATGGTAAATCAGGCAACGTTGCCGTTGTGCTGGTACGCACAGGGGATTTATTGGATAGTCATGGCATCACGGCTTTCATCATTGAGCATGGAACACCTGGTTTCAAATCGGGCAAAAAGGAAAACAAACTAGGAATGCGTGCCTCTGAAACAGCAGAATTAATTTTTGATAACTGCCGAATACATAAGAGTCAGATTTTAGGTCAAGTGGGTGAAGGCTTTATTCAAGCCATGAAAATATTGGATGGTGGTAGAATTTCCATTGCAGCGCTTTCGCTTGGCATTGCAAAAGGCGCTTATGAAGCCTCTGTGAAATATGCTCAAGAAAGAGAACAATTTGGCAAGCCAATTGCTCATTTTCAAGCGATTAGCTTTAAATTAGCGGATATGGCAACCAAAATTGAAGCAGCGGAATTGCTCACTCGTCAAGCAGGAGAGCTAAAAGATAGAAACAAAAAAGTGACCAAGCAGTCGGCGATGGCAAAATATTATGCTTCTGAAATTGCAGTACAAATTGCTACGGATGCTATCCAAATTTTTGGTGGCTACGGCTACACCAAAGATTATCCCGTAGAAAAGTATTACCGCGATGCTAAACTTTGCACGATTGGCGAAGGAACTTCAGAAATACAAAAGTTAGTGATTTCAAGAGAAATACTTAGAGAATCGAAATAAGGTAATAACGACAGCGCAAACCTGCTTGGAAATTACAACTTATAGGACAACGAGTACATCGAAATACTCGTTGTCTTGGTATCAGCAGTATTTATTTGCTTAAATATAAAGGTTATTTTATGCTTCTTCTTGATTGATTACCTTGTAGCCTTGTACCAAAAGGGAAATTTCATTGTTCAACACTTCAATAAATCCCTTTTGTATTGTAAAAGTCATTGTTTGACTATCTGCTTTTTTCACAGTTACTTTACCCGCACGCAGTGCCGCCACAAGCGGAGCGTGATTGTTCAATATTTGAAATTCACCAGAGAAACCAGGCACTTTTACCGCATTTATTTCTCCTTTAAAAACAGATTGATCTGGTGTAAGTATCGTAAGGTTCATCATAATTTTTCTGAAAGTAAGATACTTGCCAAGCCGATTATCACTCAACTTGGCAAGTTATGGTATAGAAAATTACATTCCTGCTTCTGCCAACATCTTTTTGCCTTCCTCAATTACCTCATCAATCGTACCCTTCAAGTTGAATGCTGTTTCTGGATAAGCATCCATCTCACCATTCAAAATCATTTTAAAGCCTCTAATAGTTTCTTCAATTGGCACAAACGCACCTTTCAAGCCTGTAAATTGCTCCGCTACGTGGAAAGGTTGCGACAAGAAACGCTGTACACGACGCGCACGGCTCACCACTAATTTATCTTCATCAGATAATTCTTCCATACCCAAAATAGCAATAATATCTTGTAATTCCTTGTATCGCTGCAAAATATTAATTACGTCCTGTGCTACTTGATAATGCTCCTTTCCTACGACTTCCTCCTTCAAAATGGTAGAAGAAGAATCGAGTGGGTCAATCGCCGGATAGATTGCCATGGCGGCTAATTTACGGCTCAATACTGTTGTTGCATCCAAGTGGGCGAAAGTCGTTGCTGGCGCAGGGTCAGTCAAGTCATCCGCAGGCACATATACCGCTTGCACAGAAGTAATTGAACCGCGCTTTGTGGAAGTAATACGCTCTTGCATCAATCCCATTTCCGTTGCCAAAGTTGGCTGATAACCTACCGCCGAAGGCATACGCCCCAATAGCGCCGATAGCTCAGAACCCGCCTGCGTAAATCGGAAAATGTTATCAATAAAGAAAAGAATATCCTTGCCACCCGTCGGGTCGGTCATGTCACCGTCGCGGTAATATTCTGCAATGGTCAAACCGGTTAATGCTACTCTAGCACGCGCCCCTGGAGGCTCATTCATCTGACCAAACACGAAAGTTGCTTGCGATTTTTTCAACATTTCCATATCCACCTTACTCAAATCCCATCCGCCTTCTTCCATAGAGTGCATGAACTCCTCACCATACTTGATGATACCTGCTTCTAACATCTCACGCATTAAGTCATTTCCTTCGCGTGTACGCTCTCCTACCCCTGCAAACACAGAGATACCTTCATAGCCTAATGCAATATTGTTGATTAACTCTTGAATTAATACCGTTTTTCCTACTCCAGCACCACCAAATAAACCAACTTTCCCCCCTTTTGCATAAGGCTCAATCAAGTCAATTACTTTGATACCAGTAAACAATACCTCTGCGGAGGTGGAAAGCTCTTCATAAGTCGGAGGCGCAGCATGAATAGGTCTTGATTTTTCATCTTTCATAATGTTTCCAATCCCGTCAATGGGTTCTCCTACTACGTTGAACAATCGTCCGCGAATTTGATCGCCCACAGGTACGGAAATCCCTTTACCTGTGTCAATAACTTCTTGTCCGCGAACCAATCCATCTGTGGAATCCATAGCGATAGCACGCACGCTATCCTCGCCTAAGTGCTGCTGCACTTCAAGCACTAATTTTTCGCCATTAGGTCGAAAAATCTCTAGTGCATTAAGGATTTCAGGAATCGTTGAACCTTCTGATGAAAAAGAAACGTCCACTACTGGACCAATTACTTGCTTTACTCGACCTATATTTGCCATAGTAGTTTACTTTTCAGATGTATATGTTCTATAAAAACGCTGCAAATGTAGGGTATTCTTTCATTTTTACAGCGCATTCCTCAACTTTTTTACAGGAATTTTGCTCGTAATTGGTATTGAGGCATTCTCTAAAATAATTGGTGGCTTATTATGCATACATTCAATAAAAATGGCTACATCATAATTTATTTTACAGAATAAAATATTGTAGCTATTTTAAGTAAGGCAAAAAAAGTACACTAATTTTGACTAGAAAATTTCATTTCATTGCTTAGTCAATACAGATTCTAGCTTGACTAGACTTCCCTGAGGAGTCCTTTAGCCTTTCTTTTTCTCATTTAGGGTAAAATTAAAAGATACTTAGGTTGAGGATGAGGAGAAGAAAATTACTTTGGCAAAAAGTGTAGTAAACAAATCAGAACACAGATAGTAAAGATTTAGCTGATGACCGCAGATTTTTATTCGTAAAATTCGCTTCATCTGTAATCATTAGCATTCCTAATTTAGACTTTCTTTTTTTCCTATTCAGAGGGAAATTAAAAAGGGATTAGGTTGAGTTGAGGAGAAAAAATTACTTTCGCAAGAACTCTACTGACCAATTAAACACCTTAGGCAGCCGCTTTAAATCTTTAAATAAGGCAAAGCATAACTTATTCTTTACCTCAAATTAACTATTTATAATAAGAGCATGTTTAAATTTTTAATTACTGAAAACCAATATTTTATGAATCTGACTTCAGTAAGGCTTAGTCATTTAGCCCGCTAAATTCCCTCGCCTTCCTATTGTCAGAACCACAAACTATTGATTTTCACCTAAAGAAAATTTTTAAACAAGCTCTAAGCATAAAACATCAGGCATGATACCAAAATCAATACTAACTTCTCGTGCGAAATCACGTTAGCATCATTCTGAAAATCTGACAATTTCCTTACTTGGCTACAAGCATTTATTTTTCTATCTTTGTAATGAAAGCGTTTTTATTATTGATACTTTCATTCTTATCCAATGAAATATTGTTCAAATAAGATTAAAATAAATAGAAATCAACTTTAGCACATGAAAAATTATTTGTGGTTAGTCTTAGCCGTCGCACCAATACTATTTAGCGGCTGTTCAAAAAAGACAGAAATGAGCGTTTTGGTTTTTTCAAAGACAGCGGGTTTTCGCCATGCCTCCATCGAAGACGGTAAAAAAGCCTTACTTGAAATGGGTAAGCAGAAAGGCTTTAAGGTGGATACGACTGAGGATGCCACGATGTTCCAGCAAAAGCACCTTCAAAACTACAATGTTGTTATTTTCCTCAGCACAACAGGAAACATCCTTGATGAAGCACAACAACTAGAATTTCAACGCTTTATACAAGCTGGTGGTGGTTATGTAGGTATTCACGCCGCTGCAGATACGGAATACGAGTGGCCTTGGTACGGCAAACTTGTTGGTGGTTATTTTAATGGACATCCAAACAATCCGAATGTGCGCGAAGCTGACATTCAGCGCATTGACAAAACGCACATTTCCACTAAACACTTACCAGACACTTGGCATAGAAACGACGAGTGGTACGACTACAAAAACCTGAATGAGAACATGAAGGTGTTGCTCAACCTAGATGAAAGCACTTACGAAGGTGGCAATAATGGCGAGCATCACCCGATTGCTTGGTATCACGAATTTGATGGTGGCAGAGCTTGGTACACTGGTGGTGGTCACACATCAGAATCCTTTACTGAACCACTTTTCCTAGAGCACATTTGGGGAGGCATTCAATATGCAGCAGGCAAAGGCAAACCAAACTATAACTTAGCAACTGTTGCGCCAGAAGAAAATCGTTTTGTGTTGCATACGCTAGACGAATACCTTGACGAACCTATGGAATTAGAACTGCTGCCAGATGGAAAAATTATTTTTATTGAGCGCAAGGGGAACATAAAGGTTTATAACCCCGACACAAAAAAAAGTGAAATCATACAGAAAATAGAAGTTTTTAGTGGCTTTGAAGATGGGTTATTAGGCTTAGCACTCGACCCAAACTTCAAAGATAACCGATGGGTGTATCTTTTCTATTCACATCCCGAAAAAGTGCAGCAAAACATTGCTCGCTTTCAGATGAGCGAGAATTACATGGCTATTGACATGGCATCAGAAAAAGTGCTATTGGAAATACCTACACAACGTGAAAAATGCTGCCACTCTGCAGGTTCAATGGAGTTCGGACCAAATGGTTTGCTTTACATTGCACTTGGCGATGACACTAACCCATTTGAATCAGATGGTTATTCCCCTAGCGATGCCAGACCCGGTAGGAAGCCTTTTGATGCGCGTGGAACATCTGCAAATTCTATGGATTTAAGAGGTAAAATATTGAGAATCAAGCCAGAAGCAGATGGCACTTATAGCATTCCAGAAGGTAATTTATTCAGTAATGCTAAAGAAGGCAAACCTGAAATTTATGTAATGGGTTGTCGCAATCCATTTAGAATTTCTGTTGACCAAAGAACAGGCTACCTTTATTGGGGCGATGTAGGTCCTGATGCACGAAAAGATAGCATAGGTGTTGGGCCCAAAGGACATGATGAAGTGAATCAGGCGCGTCAAGCAGGTTTTTTTGGTTGGCCACTTTTTGTAGGCAACAACAAACCTTACCATAAGCGCGATTTTGCTAAGCAGGTCGCTTACGAAGCCTATGACCCAGCAAAGCCATTTAACGATTCACCAAACAACACAGGAACAAAAAATTTACCCCCTGCACAACCCGCTTTCATTTGGTATCCTTACGACAACTCTGAGGAATTTCCTTTGATGGGATCCGGTGGGCGAAATGCAATGGCTGGTCCTGTGTTTTATAAAGATGATTATCCAGAAAATGAGGGTCGTTTCCCTGCTTATTTCGATAAAAAGCTCTTCACCTACGAGTGGATGCGAGGATTTATAATGGCAGTAACTATGAATGAACAAGGAGATTTTGTAAGTATGGAACGCTTTATGCCTAGCCATAGATTTAGTAACCTAACAGACATCGTGATGAGTCCAAAGGGGGACATGTATTTGCTAGAGTATGGCACCGTGTGGTTCAGCAGAAATGCGGATGCTCGATTAGTACATTTGGAATACGTTTCGGGCAATAGAAAACCAGTTGCTAACTTTGAAGCCGATAAAAAAATAGGTGCAGCACCATTAACCGTAGCATTTAATAGCGAAAAATCAGTAGATTTTGACAACGATCCTTTGACTTACGAGTGGTATTTTACAGGATTTGATGCAGTGCAATCTACTGCTAAAAACCCAACTTACACTTTTGAAACTCCAGGTGAATATACTGTTCATTTAGTTGTGAAAGATAAGTCAGGTGCGAGTTCAGAAAAAACCATGCGCATTGCAGTTGGAAACGATATGCCACAAATTGCTTGGAAAACAGACGGCAATACCAGTTTTTTCTGGGGTAATCAGCCAATGGAGTACCAAGTAGAAGTGACGGACAAAGAAGATGGCACAATCGGAAAAGGTATTGACCCTAAAAAAGTGGTCATTACAGCAGAATACCTAGAGGAAGGTTTCGATGCGAATATGGTAGCTCTTGGGCATCAAGAAGCATCTGCTATACCAGCAGGTTTGGCACTGATGGAAGCCTCTGATTGCGCAAACTGTCATCAAATGAACAAAGCCTCTGTTGGTCCAACTTATTTGGACATCGCCAACAAGTATAAAGACGATAAAAACGCCATTGGTTATTTGAGCAAGAAAATTATCAATGGTGGTGGTGGCGTTTGGGGCGAACGCGCTATGGCAGCTCACCCTAACATCAGCCAAAATGATGCTAAATTGATAGCGCGCTATATACTTTCATTTGCTGATGTAGATGAATCGAAGAGACTGCCAATAAGTGGCTACTATGAGTTCATTGCGCATCTTGCCAAAGGAATCAAACGAAAAGACGGAGTTTATATCCTAACGGCTTCTTATACGGATAAGGGTGGTGATAAAGTTGGTCCTTTGACTGCGCAAGATATATTAGTGCTGCGAAAACCTACTATTCCCGCTACTAGCTTTAGCAAAATGGATAAGGCAATGAAATTTACAGTAACACCTGAACAAGCACAAGGATTGGTTAAAGAAGACGTAGAACTGGTTATTGGAAATCCTAATTCTCATGTGATGTACCAAGCGATTGACCTTACCGATGTAAAATCTTTGAAAATAACTTCGCTCTACAATCCAGCCTATTTTGGTGGTGGTATAGTTGAAGTTAGAATAGATAAACCTGACGGAAAATTGATTGGTAGTTGTAAAACAGGTACGATTCCAGGTTTCTTTCCCCTGTTGACCAATTTAGAAAAGACAATAGGTAAACACGACTTGTACCTAGTTTTCAAATCTAATGATGCGAGCAGTACGCAACCCGTAGCAGCAATTATTGATTTAACTTTTAATTCGAGAAAGGCTTTGGCAGAAGGATGATATAGTGTTTTGCAAAGAAAGATTGAGGAAAACAAAACTCAATCTTTCTTTCTCAAACAAATACTCCTATTTGAGGTTTTCCCTTCATGCAGGCAGTCAAAGAAGCAGTAGATTGGTTTCAAGAACAAGGTTGGCAGCCCTTTGAATTTCAACTTGATGCTTGGAACGCTTATCTTGAAGGCTATCATGGGCTAGTGAATGCGCCCACAGGTAGTGGAAAAACCTATTCTCTAGTTGTTCCTATGATGCTAGAATCGCTGGAGCATTCAGCAGAGAACAAAGGTGTACAAGCTATTTGGATAACACCTATTCGAGCTTTGGCTAAGGAGATACAACTAGCAAGCCAACGCGCCGCACATGGACTTGGCGTAAATTGGGACATTGCCATTCGCTCAGGCGATACCAGTGCCAGCGAAAAGCAAAAGCAAAAAAAAATGCCACCTCAAATGCTCATCACAACGCCCGAAAGCCTGCATCTGCTACTTGCACAAAAAGGCTGTTCTAGCTTTTTTCAATCTTTAAAAGGTATTGTAGTGGACGAGTGGCACGAATTGGTTGGCTCAAAACGAGGTGTTCAAATAGAACTAGCACTTTCTAGGTTAAAAAATGTGCAGCCCAATTTGAAAGTTTGGGGTATCTCCGCCACTATCGGCAATATGCAAGAAGCACAAGATGTACTTTTCGGCACTACTATTCCTGAGCATAAGATTAAAATTGTTCGTGCAAACATCGAAAAACGAATAGAGGTAAAATCAGTGCTTCCTGATGAAATTGAGCGTTTTCCATGGGCAGGGCACATGGGCTTAAAGATGATTGAAAAGACACTTCCACTGATTAGGCAAAGCCAAACGACATTAATTTTTACCAACACTCGTGCGCAATGCGAAATTTGGTATCAGCAGTTGCTAGAAGTAGATTCAGATTTGGCAGGACAAATTGCAATGCACCACGGTTCTATTAGCCGCGAATTGCGCGATTGGGTGGAAAATGCGCTGCATGAAAAAATGCTCAAGGCAGTAGTTTGTACTTCTAGTCTTGATTTAGGTGTGGATTTTAGACCTGTCGAAACCATTATCCAAGTAGGTAGCCCCAAAGGCGTAGCGCGTTTTATGCAACGTGCTGGTAGGAGTGGACATCAGCCAGGTGCAATAAGTCGTATTTATTTCGTTCCCACTCATACTTTAGAATTACTTGAAGCAGCATCCTTACGAAAATGTATTGCCGAACAACAACTTGAAAGCCGCTTACCTTATATTCGTTCTTTTGATGTATTAGTGCAATATTTAGTCACTTTAGCAGTAGGCGAAGGCTTTGAACCGAATAAGATTTGGAAAGAAATAAAAAGTACATTCAGCTTTGAAAGTATAACATGGGAAGAATGGAATTGGTGCTTGCAGTTCATCACTTCAGGCGGTACAGCACTTGGCGCTTACGATGAATACCAAAAGGTGGTTGTAGAAGATGGAATTTACAAAGTGAACAGCAAAAAAATTGCTTTGCGACATCGCCTTTCTATTGGCACTATTATGAGTGATGCTGCTTTGCAGGTGAAATATGTTTCTGGTGGATTTATTGGCACGGTAGAAGAATGGTTTGTGAGTCAACTTAAACCAGGCGATACTTTTTGGTTTGCAGGTAAAAGTCTTGAAATGGTACGCATTAAAGACATGACCGTACAAGTGAAAAAAAGCAACCAAAAAAAAGGAAAAGTTCCTTCTTGGATGGGAGGAAAATTGCAACTTTCTTCTGAACTATCCGAGCAATTACGCAATTATGTTGATTGTTTGGCTCATGCAGATAAAATATCTGAAATGGATGTTGAGTTACAAGCAATTCAACCTTTGATTGAATTGCAGGCGAAGCGTTCTTATGTTCCTAAAAAAGAGGAATTACTTATTGAGTATTTTCAAGATAAAGAGGGCTACCACTTGGTGGTTTATCCTTTTGAAGGTCGTTACGTACATGAGGGTATGAGTGCATTGGTTGCTTTTCGTTTGTCTCAAATGCAACCCATTTCTTTTTCTATCGCTATGAATGATTATGGCTTTGAATTGCTCTCTGATACTGAAATTCCAATAGAAAAAGCATTACGAACAGCCCTTTTTTCCACTGAAAACTTAGCATCCGATATTCACAAAAGCCTTAATGCCACAGAATTGGCAAAACGCTGTTTCCGCGATATTGCCAGCATTTCGGGTTTGGTGTTTAAAGGCTATCCAGGAAAAACAAAAAAAGACCGCCATTTACAATCTTCTTCACAACTTTTTTTCCAAGTTTTTCAAGATTATGAACCCGACAACTTATTGCTTCAGCAAGCCTACGATGAAGTGATGACCTTTCAATTGCAAGAAGCACGCTTACGCACAGCTTTGCGACGGATTCAAAATCAGCATATAGTGTTAACTCATCCTAAAAAGGCAACACCATTTGCTTTTCCTATAATGGTAGATCGCCTACGCGAGAAACTTAGTTCTGAAAAATTAGAAGATAGAATTACCAGAATGAAATTGCAGTTGGTGAAAGAGTAAGCTAGGCAAAAAATGTGTTGAAACCAATATGTAGGGATTTTATCAGACTTCTTGCCAAAGTAATTTTTTTCTCCTCAACTCAACCTAATTCTTTTTTAATTTCCCTCTGAATAGGAAAAAAAGAAAGGCTAAATAGGAATGCTAATGATTACAGATGAAGCGAATTTTACGAATAAAAATCTGCG